>JAQICD010000143.1 GCA_027858715.1 Prolixibacteraceae bacterium | reverse complement strand
TCGATAAAAACAGCATTGCCATTTTTTCTGGCTACCATTTGTAGCGGAAGGGCAATAAGGTTTCCCAGTCCGCCTTTTGGCATGGTATCTTGATTTGGGAAAAGCCGGTCATACGAGCTAAAATCAATTTTGTACCGCTTGTTCATGCCATAAGTAAGCAACGAGCTGCCGAACTTACGGGCCATAACAGCACTTATTGCATTTTCGAAAAAGAAACAAAGATGTGCACCATTTCCTGAGCGGGAGCGTTCAACTACAGCCGGTTTTTCAACCTCGTTGCAATTTTCACGTATTCTTACACTATCATCTTACCATTCTTCGCCATCAAAATCGATGGCAAGGAAATGGCAGGTCTCATCTGTTAACAAGGGATAAAGGCCAACTACAATTTGTCCTTTTAAGTGATTTTCAATCACTTTTTCATTAAGTGGTTCATGCTCTCGATTCGGGCATTGACTACATTTTACTTTAGGTTTGTTGCAGAGACCGGGAATCCATTCGTTTGTACAAACAGGCGAATAACCTGATTTATCCTTTTTTTTATTTTCCCAACGTTTAGCGTAAACATCTGTCCGCCCTATAAAAAGAGACAAGTAAAGATTAATTTTTTCATCGGGTGAGGAAAATTTATTTATGGTACTTGAAGTAACTGCATCATCTTGAAAGAATGGTGGTTTTTCAGTTATTTCTGAAGTACTGGAAGGTTTGTATGCGTTTGGTTTTTGAATCTGTGATTGCAGCGATTCAACTTTTTCTCTTAACAAACGATTTTCCTCAAGTAATTTATCGTATTCAGCTTTATAGTTAATTGGTTTGCCTGCCATCGAAAAGGGTTTTAATTCGTTGCAAGTTAGCATGTTAATAGAATGAACACAAATTTATGGTCTATGATCGCAAATTTTTGATGGAAGGTGGATTTCTTGTTGGTTAATTGAAGCATTTTACAATGCCTAATGACACTGGAATACCTATTGGTTAAGCACAAAAAACAGCAACATCATTTTGGACTATACTTTGCAGTCTCCAAACTACTGTTTCAGGTAAAAAATGTTTTGCATTATTTTTTTGTAACCTGCCCGCTTTAGAGCCGATTTGCGGAAAAGCTCGTTAAACTTTTCTTTCGATAATTTTTCCCATTCTTCTCTATTGAGAGATAGCAGTTCAGGATGAGGTGAAAATGCCTGCTCAGTAGTTTTCCGGGCTTTGCGATTCCACGGACAAACATCCTGGCAGATATCGCAGCCAAATACCCGTCGCGAAAGAGAGGCACGATATTTTCCCGGTATTTCATCTTTTAGTTCGATCGTTAAATAAGAGATACACTTCCGGGCATCGAGCACATAAGGTTTAACCAGCGCTTGTGTTGGACAAGCACTTAAACACTGGTTGCAACTCGCGCAGTGTTCATCATGGTAAGGCTCGTCATACTCCAGTTCAAGGTCAATAACTAACTCACCAATAAAGAAAAAAGAGCCCAATTGTTTGTTCAGCAACAATCCATTTTTTCCGATCCAGCCAAGTCCTGCCTGAACGGCCCAGGCACGTTCAAGCACAGGAGCCGAATCGGTAAATACACGCCCGGCAGCTGGTGCTATTTCGGCATTAATAAATTCGAGCAGTTTATTTAGCTTTTCTTTTATCACAAAATGATAATCGGTTCCATAAGCATATTTGGTAACCAGTGGCACATCGGTTCCCTGCTGCAATTGCTGTGGAAAGTAATTAAGAAGAACCACTACAATCGATTTCGCTCCGGGCATCAGCAACGAAGGGTCGAGGCGCTTATCGAAGTGATTGGCCATATATTTCATCTCGCCATGATAATTATTGGCAAGATAAGCCTTCATCTCATGTTCTTCTTCTTCGAGTTTTCGAACGGATGCCACACCGCATAAAGAAAAGCCCAGGTCGAGAGCTTTTCTTTTAATCAATGTTGATTTTGAGCCATTTTGCATGGCACAAATATAAGCAAGATATAAAAACGATGACAGAACTTTACTTTATGAATGGGTAAGCACCAACACCTTTTTCTTTGTTCCGGTTAATTAATTTCTGCACATCTAAAGGAATTTTAGCTTGTTCAGCAACATAGGTGAAATGTGGTAACGGTTCAAAATTATGCAGCGTAGAACTTCGAAACACTGCCCCGCCGTAATTTTCGAGGTAAATGCTTTTCCTGCCATGTCCGGCATATAAATCATTCAACTCCGAAGGATCGCTGACTGGCATGCGACATTTCTCGTTACTGGCCGGAGCCCACCACATAAGCGGGCTGTAGTCGTACGATTTCGACCTTACATATACGTTGTTCCCAATGTTATCGAAAGGTGTACCGGAGGCACGTTCGCACACAACGGGCGATTGCCATACCGTTAACAGAGCCTGATCGAAATCATCGTCGGCCACCAGAAGGTTATTGAGAAAAACGTGGCTGTGACGTTCCTCTACCCCGGGACCGGTTGCCGGATGCCATCCGAAATGGTCGCCTTCGGCACTGCGTTCGCTGCGGGCAAAAACGGCCATACTATTGAAAAATGTATTGTTGTATGCCCTGACGCCCGAGCTGTTTAGCGACATCAAACCATGGTTGCAGTTTACAAATACGTTGCCTGCACAAATAACGTTTTTCGATATCTCGAAAAAGAAACCATTCATGGCCGGCCATATTTCACCAGGCTTGGCTTTTCCATGTGCAGTACCAACGTTTTCCATCCAGTTGTTGGTGAAAACTCCGTCAACATTGCCCACATCGTACCAAATTCCGTTCGAATTAGGATGGTCGAGTACCAGGTTATCGTTACAGGTTACCCGGTAGCACTGGTTAAATATTTTAACTGCTGAGGGAAAATAGCCTGTTATATTTTCGATGTTATTCCGCAGAATAATGTTACGCTCGAGAAAAACATCGTTCGATGCCAGTATGTAAATTCCTTCGGTGCTGGTGTCGCTTACGCGGTTGTTGCGCATGGTAAGTCCGTCGCCTCGGAAGTAACCGGCCACGCGCGAACAAAATGATATTTCACAATTCTCGATGGTAGTACCCACTACATCTTTGCCATGCTCCGATTCGGGTGATATGCCCTCAGGGTCGTTCCCTCCGATTTCGATGGCACGATATGCATACTGTGTGAGTTTTATTCCAAGCAGATTGAATCCTTTTTTATCCGATTCTTTACCGTTTATATCGCCGGTTATACGATGAAGAGCAACATTGAATGCAGTAATTTCAACCTCTTTCCCTTCAGGCTTTGTGCCAATATAAACCAGTCCGTTGTCATAATCGATATAATACGAATCTTCATCCACATCGCCTTCCCAACCAACAACATCGAGAAATTTACCATCTACAAAAACCATATCGTCGTTAAACTTGTAAAGCGGAGTCCACATTCCCTGCCGGGTACGCTCCCACCAGTCCTGCGGTTCCGATGGGAAAAAGTGTTCCCACTTTGTAATCCATAAATCGGTTCGCAACTTAGTCCATTTATCTGCCACGTAAGTACCTTTCAATACCGGTTTTTCGTTTTGATAAGGCTGCATGGTAATTCCCTGATTGAACTTGAGATTACCGATACGATAAGTTCCACCCCGCAGAATAATTGCATCGTTGGTAACAGCTTTTGCTATTGCCTGCTCAATGGTTGTGGGTTCATCAAGCAATAAACCATTGTTGTTTTCGTCGCCTTCGGGTGCAACATAATACACCACATTTGCATTTTCGGGTATCTCGTATGTTTGAGGCATCGGCCCGTAAGGCCCCCCTGATGGCTGTGCCGATGTATGCATGCACAAAAGCGAAATGGCAAAAACCACAATTATGGAACTTAATATCCTCTTTTTAATCATCGTAAGTAATTTTTAAAATTAAAACACCAATCGTAACGAACTCGAAAGCGAATTTATAAAAGAATTGCATTAACAGGCAGGTGGTACAATTTTAACCACCCATTTTCACCAAAAATGACGAAAAAAAACCAGACATCTGAACCTTCGATGCAATAACAATCTTTGATTTTTGTTTAAATCCATTCGTTTCATCATCAAACTATTTATATTTGCCTCATTCAAAAACAGATTTTGCTATGATCCTTTCAGGAAAAGAAATACAAAAACGGTTAAACAACGATATATTCATTGAGCCCTTTAACCCTTCACAATTAAACCCCAACAGCTACAACCTTAAGCTACACAACAAACTGCTGGTTTACGAGAACAATATTCTCGACATGAAAACAGAAAACAAAGCCCGCGAAATAACCATCCCCGAAGATGGTTTATTACTCGAGCCCAATAAGTTATACCTGGGTCGTACTGTAGAATATACACGCACCGACAAGCTGGTGCCGATGCTCGAAGGACGCTCGTCGGTTGGACGGCTTGGAATGTTTATACATGTTACCGCCGGCTTTGGCGATGTGGGTTTTTCAGGTTTCTGGACACTTGAAATATTTTGTGTTCAGCCCATACGTATATACCCAGGTGTTGAAATATGTCAGATTTATTACCACGATATACTTGGAGAGTACAGTAAATACGAAAGCGGAAAATACCAGAATAACCAAGGCATTCAGCCCAGTATGCTGTATAAAGATTTCATATAAAAAAATGGATTGATATAACCAAAACCGGCAATGTTACTTAAAAAACAATTATCGAAAATATTAAGTTACCCCTTGCTAGGGTTCGTTTATTTTTACAAATATGCCATTTCTCCCTTAACACCAGCCTCGTGCCGCCATGTGCCCACATGCTCAAATTATATGATTGAAGCCATAAAAGTACATGGCCCGTTAAAAGGATTTTGGCTGGGAATAAAACGCCTCTCGAAGTGCCATCCATGGGGTACACACGGTTACGACCCGATTCCTCCCAAAAAGATGTTTGAAACCAAAAAAATGAATATGAAGAACTTAAAAAAGAAAAACTAAATTTGCATAACATTGTTATTTTAGCAACCTGTTTTCATAAAAAAGAAAAATCGAATTAATCATGAAACATATTCTTTTCATCTTAGTACTTTTTATAGCCTTTGGATGTTCGACACACAAAAAGGAAAGCGAAGTAATAACGGTAAGCATTCTGCCTCAGAAATATTTTGTAGAACAAATTGCAGGCGACCTTTTTCCAATAAACGTAATGCTCCCTCCTGGCGCCAGTCCTGCCGACTACGAACCTACCCCGCTGCAAATACAGGAGATGAGCAACTCTGATTTTTACTTCTATGTTGGGCACTTAGGCTTTGAAAAATCGTGGATGAAACGTTTTAGAGAAACAGCCGAAAATGTTGAATATATTGCGTGCAGCAAACAAATAGATTTGCTACGGAGTGATATTGGACATAAACATGATGGCCATGACCACGAAAACGGTACTGACCCGCACATTTGGACATCGCCCGAAAATGTAAAAACCATTTCGCGTACCATTACTACAGCATTATCGAAAAGTTATCCTGAAAATGCCGAAGTTTTCAATGCAAAACTTGAAAAGTTTATTGCAAAAATCGACTCGCTCGATTATTACATCCGCACCGAATTTGCAGATAGTACCAGCAGTACATTTATGATTTTTCATCCTGCGCTTGGTTATTATGCACGCGATTATCATCTCGAACAGCTATCTATAGAGTTTGAAGGAAAATCGCCAAGTCCAGCACACATGAAAAAAATGGTAGATACAGCCAATGCCAAAAACATCAATACCGTATTTGTGCAATCGCAATTTGAAACATCGAAAGCCAAAGCAGTTGCAAAAGAAATTGGCGCCCAAGTGGTAAGCATTGACCCGCTGGCTGAAAATTGGCTGGATGAAATGTACGCTCTGACCGCTAAAATGAAAAAAGCACTAACAACTAATGCAGAAGTTAATTGAGATTAAAAACTTAACCGTTAAGTACGGCAACAATGTGGCTCTGAAAGATGCTGATTTAAGTATATTTCAATCAGATTTTATAGGCGTTATAGGCCCAAACGGAGGAGGGAAAACCACACTTCTGAAAGCAATTCTCGGGCTTATCCAACCCACTTCGGGTAACGTTATTTTTTCTGAAGAATTAAAAGACAAAGGAGGCGACATTGGTTATCTGCCCCAGGTTAATAAATTCGATCAACGCTTTCCTATTACAGTAAAAGAAGTTATACTTTCGGGACTTGCCAGAAGAAGCCGATGGGCAAAACCTTATAGCAAAAAGGACAACAACAAACTGGAACAACTTATTGGTGAACTTGGGATTGAAAAACTTGTATCAAAACCAATCGGAGAGCTTTCGGGCGGTCAAATGCAAAGAGTATTTTTAGGGCGGGCGCTTATTTCAAATCCCAAACTACTAATTCTCGACGAACCCGACACTTATGTCGATAACAAGTTTGAACACGAGCTTTACGAAATGCTTTTATCCCTTAACAAGCGAATGGCTATTATGCTGGTATCGCACGATGTGGGCACCATTACTACCTATGTGAAAGGCATTGCCTGTGTAAACACCACGCTGCACTACCACCCGTCGAACGTTATTTCGCCCGAACAACTTAAAGCATACAACTGTCCCATTCAAATTATTACTCACGGCGAAGTACCACATACGGTACTGGGCTCACACAGCCATATACACAAGCATTAAAAATACAGTAATGATAGAGCTACTTCAATACGATTTTTTCAGAAATGCACTATTGGCCGCACTTCTCACATCAATATCGTGTGGCATTATTGGGAGCTATATTGTTGCCCGCCGAATGGTTTTTATTGGCGGAGGTATTACACACGCCTCATTTGGGGGTATTGGCATTGCGTATTTTGCAGGAATTAACCCCTTGCTTGGGGCTGCTGTTTTTGCAGTTTTATCGGCCTTGGGCATCAACTACTTCACAAGCAAAGGGAATATCAGGCAGGATTCGTCAATAGCCATTTGGTGGTCGCTGGGTATGGCCATCGGTATTATTTTTATTTCCCTGTCGCCTGGATACGCTCCCAACCTGATGAGCTTTCTGTTTGGCAGTATTTTAACCGTTTCGGGCACCGACCTGTTGTTCATGTCGGCTATTTCATTCATCACAGGCTTACTCTTCTTGGTTTTCTTCCGCTCCATTATGATTGTTTCGTTCGACAGTGATTTTGCACAGGCGCGCAATTTGCCGGTAAAGCTTTTCGATTACCTGCTAATCGTTCTCAGTGCTCTGGTCATTGTAGCAAGCATCAGGGTTTCGGGTGTAATACTCGTATTGTCGTTGTTAACCATACCCCAGGCAACAGCCAATATTTTCACAAAAAAGTTCAGCTCAATTATTATTGTCTCTGTCATTATTGGATTTGTTGGTATGGTAACAGGTCTCATGGCAGCCTACTACACCAATTTACCATCGGGAGCCACCATTATAGTGGTATTGACACTTTTTTTTGCAGCAGGAAAGCTTGTATCCAGATGCTTAAAACCATCGGCTATGAAATTAAATCAATATTGATCAATGACATGATTCAAGTAATGGTTTAATGGTGTGATTTTATTGAAAGCCGATATTATCAATTCAAAAATATCAGAACTGAATAATTGCAAATAAATTACTCAAACCTGCACTGTATTTTATTAAAAGGTAGTCAATCATTTTGTTGAGTTTTATATTTTTAACGCCTCATTAAAAATATTTTTTCCACCCCACTTTTGCCCTATAGGGCAATTAAAATTTTGGAAAATATTTCAGATCAACAATCCGCGCGCATTGCACACATTTGCAAAAACGCTGGTCAACCCTCATTAGTCATTCTTGCAACAGAATGCAATTCCTCCCACGATCAAGACGCGAACATTATACATCAATAGCCTGATATTTAAAAAACCTTAAATGATTTAATATCCTGATTAGTGGCTGTTTGCAGCTTCAATATTCATAGCCATAGTAGCTCCAATCATTAAATTATTATGGTTCGTTGTATTTTCAACGGTGATTGGCAACTTGCAACTCTGTACAACTAAAATTTCATTCGTTCAAATTGTTTATTTATTAAGGTAACTCATGTATCTCGCATATGATCATTCGCGGTTGTAGTTCGCGTCCGAATCATGCTCGTTTCATTAAAACTTATTTATATCTACTGAATTTTTTATAGCATAGTTTAAATAATTAACAATACGCAACAGCAATTATTATCATCTTTGTCTTATATTTTTAAAAATAAAACTGGCTATATTAGAAAGCTATCAACTATAACAACAACACACTACTTCCTGCACCTCGTAGTGAAACAGAAACTCACACATCAACAGCAACATATTGGTTAATGAATTGGGGGGATGGTAACACATCATACGGAGATTACTCAACCGGTAGTTCAGCAATATGGAGTTATGGTAGCTACGACTATCAATACAAAAAAGAAATTTTCTGTAATTTCCGATAATTTTCAAAACAAATTATCTAATGATATAAAGAAATTGAGATGAATAGATATGTCCTATTAGTTTTAATTATTATAGTCTTCGGTTCCTGCAACTGGGATGGTAATTCCGACAGTTACATCAAACATTCGTTTATTTTTTATCCGCGGAAATGCAATGTGGTTTTTGCCGAGAATTTCAGCTATTGGCTTTCGGAAGAAGGCACGCAATATGAATGGTACGAATATGAAAATCTGGAAAGTAACGCTGTAAAAGCCAATGAATACTTGATGAGAATTATAACAAGTAACCTTGATACCGTTTTTTCTTCATGTAACAACCCCCTTTTCTGTCTTCAATACAAACAATTATACTATCTGGAAGATTCTTTGATCGATGAACACGATACAGAAATCGAAAAAGTAATTGCCGACAATTTTGACCAAGTCTTTCAGCAATCAAGCGGAGAATGGACTCTGCCCCCGGTTAAAATGGACTACCGACTTGATGAAGTTAAAGATTTATCGATAACATCAGTTGTTCCCTTATTTAACAAACCGGCCAATAGTGTTTTAAACCAGCATTTTGAAATTACTTCTTTTTCGCCCGATTTCATCGTTTCGTCATCAAAACAACTACGAATGGGATTTAACGAACAATTGCTAAACCGTATTAATCTTGCTGAATACCTTAGTTATCAACCACTAGCTGCACCATGCATGTATCTGGTACTAAAATCAGTTCCACCCGAAGTTCCTGTTGAGACCCGATTTATTATTGAAATAGAGACAAATGATGGTAAAATAATCAGTGATACCACCGAAGTTATTAACTTGTTGCCATAGCTAAAATCAATTTATGCTATTATGAAAAAGCTTTCCATTTATCTTTTTCTATTCCAAATATTATATGCCTGTGTGGCCGATATTGATATTGAATCAACCCGAGATAAAAAAATTGTTGTAAACTGTGTGCTAACACCCGACAGCATACAAACACTAACACTAATGTATAGCAGTCCTCATAGTCAACTTTGGCACGAAGAAGTTGATTCTGCAATAATAACTTTATTTCAAGATAGTATCGAAATAGGTCATTTCAGAAAAACAGGATTTTCAAATTGGCAACTTTTACATACTCCCCAATACGGCGACAAATACCGTATTCATATTAAAGTTCCCAATTGGCCTGATATTGAAGGCTCAACCACAATGCCCAACCCCGTTCATATTACTAAAACCGAAGGGAACAATAGCAACACAGTACGTTATTTTCGGCAACTACCAAATACTTTACCCTACTGGATATTTGTAATACGACAAAAACACGACACCATTATGGTAAAACCGCAGATCGCAAGCAACGATGTGCTATTAACTTCTATTGGTTGCAACCATCCTAATGCTGATAACTTTAACACAACCAACAACATGGTACTCGAAAACAAAGGCTCCACCCGCGAACACATTGCATATATAAGAATAACCGCACCTAAAGATTCAACAGAAACTACATTTTACGTAGAAACAAACCTTTATCAAAGCCTTGTATTTTTCAGGGCAGCATCAACTGAGTACGATTTGTATATGAAAAGCAGTATTCAGAAAATGGTTATCCATTCTTCGTTTAACGACCCTACGGCATGGTTCGATGAAAGCGAAATATTTACGAACATTGATAACGGCCTTGGCATATTTGGTGCTTTTTCCGATGTTATTGTGCAATGCCATTACGCATTGGATAATACCGGAAATTAATTGAAATCCCTTTCAAAAAATATGAAAAAACTCAGGCTTATATTTCTATTAATAATCGGGCATGTCAATTTGATATCGGCACAAAACCAAACGATAATAAGCGGTAAGGTTACTGAACTCGGAACCTACAAACCTATTGCAGACTGTAATATTATCATCGATAAAAAAGGAATCAGTAAAACCACCGATAAGAATGGAAATTTCGTTATTCAAACTGGCAAAATCATCAATCCTGAGAAACTAGAAATCACCTTTAGCCATATAAAATATATAACTAAAACATTAACCATTGATAGTTTAAAAGAACAACCTGTTCAGTTGAAAAAAAAGGTTTACCAAATAACCGATATCGATGTACTTTCGGCTTACTCTAACAACACCGGCAATAAATATACATTTACCCCATTGCAGGCAGAATCGAACATATCAGTTATTGGCGAACCCGATATTGTTCGTCACCTCGCAGCTTTGCCCGGTGTGGCACAAGGCCTCGAAGGCACATTAGGTCTTTTTGTTCGGGGAAGCAACAATGGCGGTAACCGTGTCAAGTTTAACGGTGTTCCGCTTTATTCCTATTCACACCTGTTGGGTATGTTCTCATCATTTTCGCCCGATGTTATTGAAAAAACGACTTTTCGACCTGGAGGGATTCCAATAGAAACGGGAAATCTGTCGTCGTCGCTTTTGCAAATAACAACCAAAAAAGTTATCACTAAACCCAACAACCAAAAATTCAGCCTTTCACCTTATATGGCTGGCGGATACATTTCATGTCCATCAAAAAATAAAAAATCGTCGATACAAATAGCTGCCCGAACATCGTTCATGCCATTTTTAATAAATCAGTTTATGCGTAAGCAAACAAATGAGAACGAAGAAACCCAAGGCATGAAAGGCCAGATATTGGATGTTGTTTCGATTATTGAACGAAAAATCAATTCAAACAACACCATTGACATCATGTTGTTTTTGACGAACGATTATTTTGAGTTCAGCAACAACAATACGAAGGATAAAATTAACTGGGGCAGTTATGCTTTAAAAATCGGATTAAACTCGAATATAAGTCCGCGTTTAAAAATGGCAACATGCGCTTATTTTAACTCAACCCACTCAACACAAGAACAACTAGCCTATGACGAATACCAGCCAGACAATTTAAATGCCCAATTGCGCCTTGGCACCGAACTTCAGGAAGGATCAATTAACAATAGCTTTCACTATAAATTAAGCAACACTCTAAAACTTGATGCCGGTTTTAATTTACAATTACAAAAATTTCAACCAGCTTCTGAAAAAACCATTTATACTGAAAATTCAAGCTCACAGTTTAACAATATTCAACAATCGGGTTTACTGAGCGCATTTGCAGGTTTAGTTTTTAACAAACCCAATGAAATGGAATTATCAGTGGGATATCGGCATACTTTGCAAAGGATAGATAAACAAAACAGGCACAATTTCGACCTTCGTGCATTGGGCAATATTTATTTATCGCACAACCTTGGCATAGAAGTTTCGCTCGATCGCTTAACCCAATATTTCCATGTACTTGAAGGCCTGCCAACCGGATGGTCGCTCAATGTGTTAACAGCCGCAAACAACCATTTCCCCGAAGAAATAACAAACCAATGTTATGCGGGTATGTTTATAAAAACTAGGCTTCGAAACATCGTCATGCACTATACTATTGGCGGTTATTATCGAGATATGAATAACCTGGCCAGTTACACCAACTCTGTAAATATGTTTGGCGCAACAGACCAATCGTGGAAAGATGAAATCGCCATTGGCGATGGCAGGTCGTTAGGTGTCGAAATATCAGGAACAGCACAAAGCAAGCATTTTTCATCAACAATTGCCTATACATTGTCGAAAACCGACAGGCAATTTTCCGAAATTAACAAAGGCATTCCATTCCCTTTCAAGTTCGACCGGAGGCATATACTCAACTTGCAGTCAAAATACCTTGTTGTTCAAAATCCAACTAAAAATGGTTATCGAAGAAAACAATATCTAAACATTGTATTTTCGTATGCATCGGGGCACAGGGCCACTTTGCCGGTTTCAACTTACAAAGGACTTGCCCCACCATATTGGGAAATTAGGTCAAGCGGCTGGACCTTTCCAAAGCAATTGGACGACAATGCATACCACCGACAGGAAATGACATCTCGAAATAGTTTTAAAATGAAAGATTATTTACGACTCGATGTTTCTTACACATTTATAAAACATAAGCCGAAAACCACACATGAATGGTGCTTGTCACTTTTTAATGTCACCAACAGGCAAAACCCTTACCTAATATTTTACGATAACGATCGTTGGCAACAGTTCAGCCTGATCCCTATTGTAATGCCTTCAGTTCGATGGAGCATTAAATTAAATTAAATCAAAAAAATAATTTAAAAACAATTCCACAAACCAATTCTGATAGTCGGAGTAAAAGTAGTGTTCTTAACCGCCCACATAACCTTAATCCTACAGCTATACAATAAAAGAAATATGTCTATTGTTTCCTGGCAATGGTCGGTGTTAATGGATTAAACTGAAAATATTTAGTTCGTAAAAATATAAGATCTTTTTTACTTCGTATAATGATCGATAATGTTATTCAAGTAATGGTTTAATGGTGTGATTTTTTTGAAAGCCGATATTATCAATTCAAAAATATCGGGACTAAATAATTGCTCATCGCGAAGTGGCATCAAAGGTGCAAACGACTTATGCCTCAACAGATCTATATGCTTAAAATCTTTTGGGAATCCTTTGGGGGCAGTCTTTAAATTATCGCCGTCGAAAAGAGTGAAAGAGTTTTTAAATTCTGAGTCCTCTATAATTTCGAGCAAATCATCGGGATTATTGAAAATATCGTTGCGAATTGCTTTTAATTTTGGAGCATCGGGCATAAAAAGACCACCAGCAACAAACGATGCCCCGGGCTGAATATGAAGATAGTAGCCCGGATTGCCGCCTTTACGACCATCGCGGGAAATAAAAGCACCAAAGTTATTCTTGTAAGGGCGCTTATCTTTAGAAAAACGCATGTCGCGAAAAATTCTGAACACACACTTTTTGGGGTCGGTATAAGGCACCTGTGGATCGAAAGAACGTATCTCGTGAATGAGCAAATCGGTAAATTGCAAAAATTGCACCCTCACATCCTGATAGGTTTCCCTGTTGTTGTCGAACCATTCTTTGTTATTATTGGCTTCAAGCGCCGATAAAAATTCTACGATATCCCTCATCCAATTTTTTTTATAACCACGAAGGTGATTTTGTAATTTTCTATTTTAAACTTAACAAAAATTGTTGATTCTTAAACACTGTTTTGGTAAACAAAGTTTTAACTTAGCGCAAAACAATAACACAAATATGAGTTTTTTAGTTGATTACCACATGCACACGTCATTCTCCGACGGGGCTGACACTTACCCTGCATACCTTGAAAATGCCCGAAAAAAAGACCTTGCTGAAATAGGTTTCACCGACCACATTACATTGGCCCCGGTTGATTGGAGTGTACAGGAAATTGACTATCCCGTGATGAAAGAAAACCTGAAAAGCCTGTGTAACAATTTCTCGACCGATGTGCAAGTGCGATTTGGCATTGAAGTTGATTATTTTGAAGACCGCGAACTGGAACTTAGGCAGCTTATCTCGTATTTTCCGGCCGATTATGTTATTGGCTCGGTTCATTTCCTGGGCGACTGGAATTTCGACACAGACCGCTCTTTGTATGGTAAATGGCCCAACGACGTATTGTACAAACGATATTTCAAACAAGTACAAAATGCTGCCAAATCGGGCTTATTTGACGTAATTGGCCATTTCGATTTAATAAAAAAACTACAATGCTGGCCCGAACACGACCAAAGCGAGTTGTACGAAGAAACTTTAAAAATACTCAAAGAAGCAGATATGGTTATGGAGCTGAACACCAGTGGAATTGACCGGCCTTGCGGAGAGTTCTTTCCCAACAAAAAAATTCTGGAAATGGCTGCAAAAATTGGTGTTCCGGTAACCCTTGGTTCCGATGCTCATAAACCAGAGCAAGTAGCCCGCCACTTCGACACAGCCGTCGAGCTGTTAAAAGAAGTAGGTTATACTCGAATTACTCGCTTCAGAAACCGCCAGCGTGGCGAAATACTGCTTTAAACTTTGTGAATAACCGACAGCAAAGTGTCGGCTTTAATTTCGGTTTCGTCCCACTCATCGGCAGCCACTGATTCGGAAGTTATACCTGCCCCGACGTACAACACCAGCCTATCGGGCAGAATTTCCATACACCTGAGATTTACAAACAGCAACATACGCTCTTCGATATTTACCGGACCGAGATATCCCGAATAATAGCGCCGGTTGTGCTTTTCGGTTCTTAGCAAATAACTCATCGCCTCTTCTTTTGGTATTCCGCACACCGCCGATGTGGGATGCAATTCAGATAGCAGATTCCCTATTTGCCCATTTACTACGTGAAAATCGAGCGTAAAATCGGTACGCAGGTGCACCAGATTTCCTGCTTTTTTGGTGTATGGCCCCACTTTCGAATAGTTCGTAATTTGAAATTTATTTAATGCTTTCTGAATGTAACTGGTTACCAGTTCCTGCTCAACCCGTTCTTTTTTGCACCAGTTGTGAAGGTTCAGGTTCTCGGCATTATAACGTCGGGTACCGGCCAGCGAAACGGTGCTCAATTCATTTTTATTTGAACACATCAAAGGTTCGGGGGTAGCACCCAGCCAAAGTTGAGCGCCGGCATTAACAAGGTAAACGAAAGCATTGGAGTAAGAAGTAGTCAGCATCTGGAAAATTTCAGTCAGCCGATGACGGTAACTTCGTTCAATCACTTTTATACGCGAAAGCACTACTTTCTCGAAACGACCTTCGCTAATCTGCGATTTGATATTTTCAACCTGTGACATGAAATCCTTTCGGGCAACAACACCGTTGCTAAAATCGGCCTGCTGAAGAGGAACAGGTTGGAGCAATTCAAGCTCGTTAAAATCGGTATAGTCGGCGCTAATGTAGTCGAAGTCGGCATTTACAAATAAAGAATTACCTGCTTCGTCCAGCTTAAACGGAGCCAATAAAAAGCCTTTGCGCTCGAAAAGCCCGGCATTCACTTCGGTCGGCATAACAGTGGAATCGTTCTGAACAATAAGACGTACGGCATCGTGATGCGGCAAACGATATGCCGCAAATTGAAGGTTTTTATCGATACATAGCTGAATTGCCTGAAAAAAATCCATTGCGCGTTACTCTTCTTTTTTCGGAACTATTGCATTGGTAACACGTGCCACTGAAATTAGTTTACCCGAGTCGTCTTTTATTTCGACATTCCACACGTGAGTGGTCTGACCTCTATGTATAATTGTAGCCTTTGCGTGTACTTTACCCCGGCGCACCGACGAAATATGACTGGCCGATACATTCATCCCAAACACATTGTACTTTTCATGGTCAATCAGCAGCAGCGAGGCACCGCTGCCTACCGTTTCGGCCATGGCCAAAGAAGCACCACCATGCAGGAAGCCCATGGGTTGAATCGTACGTTCATCGACACTCATAGAGGCCTCAAGCGTATCGTTTTCGTAATTCGTAAACTCAATTCCAAGATGCCCAATAAGCGTCTTTTCGCAAATTTTATTAATCTCCGATAGGTTCATCTGATATTATTCCAATAAATAATGCAAACATGCAAAAAATAACTCTCATTTTGGGAACTTTCAATTTTTTATACATATATGCCTCAAATGTATTTTTTATTTATTTTTACACAAATCATTTCAACATCATATCAATGTTAGCCGGAAAATCATTTCGTTCATCCCAGCCCCTCATCGTTTTAGTCGTTATTATACTAATCGGTTTTTATTTCCACGGAGGGCATCTCAACGAATTCCCTTCTCATATTCATGCATGGGCACAATCGGATAGGTATGCCCTGGCATTGGGTTTTGTAAACAACAACCTCAACTTTTTTAAGCCCGAAACCTTTACTTTAAACCACCAGTTTCCTCACGACTGGGAAGTATCTTCAACCAGTAGTATTACGTCAGTTGATTTTCCGATACACGATTATCTACCTGCTGTTTTAATGAAAGTAAGCGGGGTGAATTCACCATTCATTTTCAGACTTTATGTGCTATTATACAGCTTTATCGGGCTGATTTTTCTTTTCAAATTATCGCATAAAATAAGCAATAGTTTCCCTAAATCGTTGTTTATTACTGTTTTTGCGGCTACATCGCCGGTTTTCGTCTATTATCAAAACGGGTTTTTGCCTACCATACCATCGCTTGCCAATGCTTTTATTGCTATTTTCTTTTATTATAAACACCTCGAAAACAGCAAGAACCGTCATTTTATCTTATTCCTGCTATTTATAACACTGGCAGCTCTGGCACGTACCACTTTTGCAATTCCGCTTATTGCCGTACTTGGCATTGAATTTTTACGAGCAGTGCGCAAAAATGATGCTGTAAAACCCAAAATAGCACCCGTCGCGCTATCGATTGGCCTTTTGATCGCTTACTTTTTATACAACCGTCACCTCAGAGAACTGCATGGATCGATATTCCTGAATGAATTTATGCCTCCCCGCAATTTGCAGCATGCGCAGGAACTTATCAAAACAGCCCTCAATAATTGGGAGTATCACTACTTTACCAAAGCACATTATGCAATTCTGGCGATTTCGCTGCTCATATCCTCCTTATTCATTTTTATAAAGAAAGTAAAAATCAACAAAGCTCAGTATTTGTTTATTGCAACTTCAGGTGTAATTCTTTTTGGCTGTATGCTGTTTTCTACTTTGATGTTAAGACAGTTTCCTGCGCACGATTACTATTTTCTGGACAGCTTTTTTATACCAATCATCTTATTTTTTATATCAGCCGTTTCGTTTATTCCTATTAAAAACACCTCAACAACAAGTTACATAGCCAGCTCAGTTATCATTGTTTTTACTGTAATATGGATTTCGGGTTCAAAAAAAATTCAGGACGAAAGACGTAAAACAGGTGATTGGGATAAAACCATGGTTACCATAAACAACTTCAGGGAAGCAAATCGTTTTTTAGATTCGAATGGAGTAGCCCCAACCGACAAGATACTTGTTTTGGATGCTCATGCGCCCAACATTCCCTTTATATTGATGAAGCGAAAAGGCTATGCCGGAATGTCAACCAGACCTGAAATTATTGAAGAAATGCTTGATTGGGATTACAACTACCTGGTTTATCAAAACGATTACTTTTTATCAGACATCTATGCATCGTATCCCGAAATTATTAACCGGGTAAGGGAAATAGCCTACAATGGACAAATTACCCTCTGCAAAAAATGGAATCAAACCTCACCATTATCTCTTGAAAAATATTTGGGCTTTGATGAAAAAATTGCAGCTTTTACTGCAAGTTACGATTTTGAAGATGAGCCTGATAAACAATGGCGAAACACCACCATATCCACAACCCAGGCTTACGCCGGGAAACGAAGCAGTGAATTAACATCCTCGACGAAGTACGGTGCAACATACCAATCGACTCATATTCCGGAACTAAAACAGCAAAACCGGATTCTTTTTTTAAATACTAAGATGCTGGCAGTTGACGAAATAAAAAATTGTGAAATGGTTGTATCGATAAGCGAAGACGGGACAAACACATATTACAAATCGTACAATTTGAAAAACCCGATTCAGAAACCGAACCAATGGGAAACCTTAAGTTTAATATATCAATTGCCACAAGTGAAATCCGATAACTACGAGTTAAAAATTTATACCTGGAATACCGGCGAAGGAAATTGGCTAATGGATGATTTTGAGTTTAATCTATACTAATAAAACAAAGAAAAATGCCTGAATAAGCATTTAGACGCTTAATCCAGGCAAAACATAAATCTCACATCACCTTTGGGTTACTCTAAGATTTTAATTTCGTATGTTAGTTCAATCGCTTTCTTATAAACCGATGAAACACCACAGTATTTATCCTGCGAAAGCTCAATGGCTTTTTTCAATTTTGCTTCAGGCAGATTATCGCCCTTGAATTCATAAATTATATGCATTTTATCGTATTGCTTTGGATGTTCATCGGTTACATTTCCATCAACACGAACATTGAATTCATCGGGTTCAACTTTCATTTTACGAAGAATAGATATAACATCCATCCCGGTGCATCCTGCAAGCGAAGTAAGCATTAACACCTTGGGGCGCAGGCCTTTGTTGTGACCACCCGATTCTTCAGCAGCATCGAGTGTAAGTTTATGTCCAAACAACTCTGTTTCAAATTCCATGTCGCCTTTCCAGCTTAGTAATGTTTCCTGTTTCATCGTTTCATTTTTTATTTACGCTACAAAGTAAGGTGAAACTGTTAGCAAAAACTGTAACCTAAATCACACACCTGTTTGCAAATAGCTAATTTATTTTTTTTGAATGAATAGTTTTAATTTTCAACATAAGATTATATCTTACAGAACTTTTCCCTCTGAACAATAATTAGGTTTTTACATGGTTTTTAAAATCATTTTAAACAGAAAGAAGTTATGAGAAACTCGCTTTATGCCCCCACACCGGAAGAAACAAATTTATCGGGTTTTAAATTTTTTAAACACCTGAACGATACAGAAATTGGCAAACTGAACTATGATAAAACTTGCCAGTTATATAAAAAAGGAAGCGTGATTTACCGCGAGGGTACACGCTTAACGGGTTTTTATTGCGTAACCAGAGGGATTTTAAAGATATATAAAACAGGCATCGACGGCAAAGAACAAATTATCAGGTTTGTTAAAGGCGGCGATATTATTGCTTTCCGTTCGTTGCTAAGCCAGGAGCTGGCTTGTACAACAGCCAAGGTTATTGACGATGCAGTGCTTTGTCATATTCCATATCCTACTTTATTGTTTATGCTTCAGAACAACTGGAAATTTTCGCATTGGATGATTCAGATATTATGTCGTGAACTCAGAGAAGCAAACGATTATATAACCGATATTGCTCAGAAAACTGTACGAGAAAGGCTTGCCGAAGTTTTACTGCTACTGAAAGACAGCTTTGATGTTGATGAAAATAATGTTTTGCAAATTGCATTAACCCGCGAAGAATTAGCCAACATGGTTGGAACAGCAACCGAATCGGTTATCAGGTTACTTTCGGAATTCAAGCAAGACAAACTGATAGAACTCAAAGGAAGAAAAATACGGTTTTTAGATATCCCTACACTACGAAGAATGGCCAGTATTTAAATTACTTTGCAATCCAATCTTCAGGATTTAGTTTAACATTCTCACGCCATATCTGAAATTTCAGTATGGTTTTATCGTCATCGTCCTTATCGACAAAAATAGCGCCGATGTTTTGTTTTGTATCAACTTCGTCGCCTTGTTTTACATACACCTCGGTCAGGTTGGAATATACGCTGATATACTCGCCATGCCGCACTATTACAGCAGTGTTGCCACCGGGCACGGCAAAAACACGGCTTACAGTACCTTTAAAAACCGAACGTGCTTTTTCGTCAGGGCGAGTAGTAATATCGACACCATTATTATTTACAATTATATTTTTTAATACCGGATGAGAATGCTCGCCAAAACGGTCGGTAATAATGCCATTTTCGGTTGGCCATGGAAATCGCCCTTTGTTTTTTGCAAAATTATCAGAAATCAACTGGTATTCAGGGGTTTTAGCCATTTCGCGCGCTTTTTGGGCTTCTTCGGCAATAATTCGCTCTATTTCACGCTCGAGACGCTGCGCAACACGCTGCTGGTATTCAAGGTGTTGCTTCAACTCGCGCTGCCTTTTCTGAAGCTGGCTGTAGGTTGCACTCTGCTCCTTTTTCCTGTTTTTGAGTAACGATACTTCCTGCATTTGTTGCACCATAATCTGCTGCTTTTCGACTCGTTGTTCGTTCAACTCAATATTTTTTTGTTGAAGAACAAATTGCAACGCTTCAATTTGCTCAAGCTGATTCTGCCTGAAATTGGTCATTTGCCGGATATAAAGCAAACGCTTGTACGCTTGGTTAAAGGTTTCGCTCGATAGAAGAAAAACAAGCCGGTTATAATCGCCACGTTTGCGATATGCCTGCTGAATCATTCGGGCATAATCTTTTCTGATTTGTTCCAAATCGTCGCTCATCATTTGAATTACATTTCGGTTTTCGTTAATTGATGATTGAAAGAGATTAATTTGTGTATTATAATCCTGGATGAGGCTCTCCTGAAGTTTTATCTGCTCGTTAATCAGCGACAAACGGTTGATAGTTGCCTTACTGGTTTTGCCTGTCTTTTCGAGTAACCAGTTGGTATAATCAATTTCTTTTTGTGTTTTTTCTTTCTTATCACGCAATTCGTTTAGTGATTGCCCATTTATAGTAAAGGCTGCAAACACCATTAAACAAATTAATATATAAGATATTCTTATCATCTAATTGCGTGGTAACACTAATTTATCGTACTTGCTTGGAATGCTAAACTCAAAATCCCGGGCTTTATTAACAGCCTGCCTGCTCATTTTCAGGTTCAGACTCACTCTCCCAAAAGCTGTATCAACAGTAACATTGGTAGTTTGAGGAAAATAGCTTCGCCCTACTTTTTGATAATTGTCGTACAAAATTGTTATATCCTGCTGCTTTTTGATATCGTTAATCAGCAATTTGCGAACTACAAACAGTTGCGGATCTATCCATACCGAATATTTTACAAATTCGCTGTTGTCAAGTTCTTCCATATAACGCAACAATTGCCTGGTATTTCCCTGCCTTACTGCACTACTTACATCTCGACTTAAATGGCTATCAATACGATACATAAAACTATCAATGCTTGAAACCATTTCACGTTCAAAATCCGTTTTTCCAATAAAAGAAGCTGCATCGGCTGTTAATAGTGCCTGTAAAACAGCAAATTCAAGATTAAAACCTAGCAATTGTTTCAAAACACCAACATCGTCGCTAATATAATTTCTTTCGATAAAATTCACCAGTTTTAAACTATCAGCAGACATGTAGCCGCGTGCCAGTGGCATGTTCATCTTTCGTACAGTAACTAATGCCTGTTTATCTTTTTCTATTCTAATTTGCCCCGTAAACGAGTTACGAATTTCGCCATCGAGAATTGTAACTACAACACGATCAATCTCATACGTTCTGTATTTGGGCACTTCGCGGTTTACTTTACGTAAAATCTTAGCTGCATCCATTGGCTTCACAACATCAGTTGTGGTTTTTAGAACAGTGCTACACGAGGTAACAACAGCCATAAAAACAAATAAAATTACCCACTCCCCCTTTATAACTCTATTTTTAATCAACATTACTATTCTTCCCCTTCAATGTAACGTTTTTCCTCAATTTTTTTCTTCAAAAGTTTCGAACTATTTCCCATTTCAAGCGACTGCCTCCAGTATTTCAAGGCATTTTCAACATCGCCCAGTTTATAATGAATATCGCCATAATGCTCTATAACTACATCACTTTCGTCGCCACCGTTTTGCATAGCCGTATCCATATAAAACTTTGCCAACCGATATTCGCCCTTTTTGAACAAAACCCAGGCATGTGTATCGAGGTAAGTAGGGTTATCGGGATGTACCTGTACTACCCTGCCACTCATAACTTCGGCTTTTTCGAGTTCAACCCCTAATTCCGAAAGATAATAAGCATAATTGTTTAAAGCCATGTAGTTTTCCGAATTTATCCCGATGGCCTTATCAAAAGATGAAAAGGCCTTTTCTTTTTCGCCGAGATTATAATAAGCTTCGGCACGGTACATTTCGAACTGGCCTGCCATTCGTTTGTTATCGGCCACATAAAGCTGGCCACTTTCGAGGGATTTCAGAACCTTCTGATATTCTTTAAGCTGAAGATTTGCCACTGCATTTAGAACATAGAGCAATGGTTGAGAAGGAAATAAGCTAATGGCTTTTTCGCTGTGTTTGGCCATGCTTTCAAAATCGAGTAATTCATTATCAATCATGAGCAGTTGCTCCCAAAGCTGATAATTGTCTGAACTCACATCCAACGCTTTAAGCATATAATCACGAGCCTCTTCGCTGCGCTTTTGCTGAATAAGATAATCGGCCATAATGCTGTAGCTACGTGCATCATCGGGATGTGCCTCAACAATAAGCGCAACCAACTCTTCAATGTCAGAATCATCTAAACTTATTGCATCGGGTGCGTTAACCAGCATCAAATACAACTGAATTTTTGTTTTAATAGCTACATCAGGGTTTGAAAAGCCTTTTCGTGCATGGCTGTATCCTTCATCAATTTTATTATCCTGGAGATAGAATGTAGCCAGCGAAAAATGCACAAACCCATTTGAAGGATCCATTTCGAGAACCTTATGATAATGTTTGAGGGCTTCCTCCATTTTTCCGTCTTCCTTGTACATATCGGCCATTACGCCATGATACTCGGGCACATCGGGGAAAGTATCGATTAACTTTTGAATTTCGGCATAGGCTTTTTTGTTCTCTCCCATTTCACGATACAATTGTTGTCGGGCAAGGGCAATTTGTTCGTTATATCCAACAACCCGCTCCAATTCGTTATAAGCATTAAGTGCCTTTTTGGGCTGATCGGACGAAGCCGACAGCATCGCACTTTGATATAAATAATCAACATTATCGGGTTCAGCCTGAAGTAGCCCGGCATATATTTCGCCTGCTTTAGAATATTCGTTGTTACCCTGATAAATCTGTGCCAATAAAAGCTTGTACCACTTATTAGATGGATCGATCTGTATGGCCTTTTCGAGCAGCAGTTTAGCACTTACAATTTCGCCCTTTAAAACATAAATACCCGACAGCTCGTACAACGAGGTAGCCGACTGAGGATTGATATCAAGACATCCGTTGAAATACTGAATAGCCATTTCCTGATTGCCCAGCATTTTTTGCTTCAACCCTTCGATGAACAAATATTCGAATTCAATTCTTTTTTCTTCGGAAAGTTCAACAGGCTTACTGTTTTCTGTTTTCTCGTTTAGATTCTGATTATCGGTTGCCTGCTTTTGTGTTCCGCAAGCCATAAGTACAACCAATAATAATAGTATAAAATAGTATTTGAATAAGGTCATTATTTTTACTCCTTAATGTTTGCCGGTATGGCCAAAACCACCTTCACCCCGTACCGATTCTTCTAATATTTCCACTTCATTCCATTCAACATGCTCGTGTTTGGCAATAACCATCTGGCAAATGCGCTCGCCGTTCTTTATTGTATATACGTCGTTCGACAGGTTTACAAGAATAATACCAATTTCGCCCCGGTAATCGGCATCGATTGTACCCGGCGAGTTGAGTACTGAAATACCATGTTTCAGCGCCATACCACTTCGGGGACGTATCTGAGCCTCGTGTCCGGCCGGAAGTTCAATAAACAACCCGGTGGACACCAAAGTTCGTTCAAGCGGTTTTAAAACAATTTCCGACTCGAGCGATGCCCTGATATCCATACCAGCCGAAAATGCTGTACTATATGCCGGCAAAGGATTATTTGATTTATTAATAATTTTCACAACTGATTTTTGCATTTTTCTTACCTGTTTATTTAAAATCTGCTAAGATAAATAATCTATCGACAAAAGCGAAAAGCGACATTTGCGAAAAACCAGCAAACAAGGCTCAATCACTAATTCACCAGTGGTGTAAAAGCATCTTCAATATGATTAATTTCGTATTTATTTTCGCCAAACCACTTAATGGCCACTACATCGAAACGGGTTTCCAGGTCAATGTCTTTCTCGTTGATGTATGCTTCGGCAGCATTAACCAAAAAACGAATTTTTCGATCCGAAATGGTTTCGCGCGGTTCTTCGTAAATGGCTGCACTGCGTGTTTTAACCTCAACAATAACCAATATGTTCTTAATACGTGCAATAATATCAATCTCTGCATGATCGTACCGCCAGTTGCGCTCAAGAATTTTATAACCTTTTTGCAGCAAATGATGAAAAGCAATTTCTTCGCCTTTCTGTCCTAAATCGTTGTGTGGTGCCATAGATAGATTTTTAGATAATAGATATTAGACTTGCTGGGTATGTGCCAAATTATCAGCATATTAAATATATACACATTCACAAAAACTCTATTATTCAGATAACTGCAAAACACAATTAAGCATTGCAAATATCACTTTTGCTTAAATATTACACTTCTATCGTTTACTTCCAATTGTGCGTCGCACCCCATTTTCATCGAATAATTTTCGGATTGATGGCCTGCGGGAAAATTAAAAGCCACCGGATAGCCATAACTTTTTACCGCGTCGAGAATAATTTCATGCACTGAATATCCAAAAGATATATCGTTATCGAGCAAACCGGTAAATCCTCCAACAATAAGACCTTTAAGCTGCGACAACATGCCTCCTGTTTTCAAGTTCATCATTATACGGTCGATATGATAATAATATTCAGCAAGGTCTTCTATAAACAAAATCTTTCCACGGGGATCGATATCGTAAGGCGTACCTCTTAAACTCATTAAAATTGAGAGATTTCCACCAACAAGTTCAGCCTTAGCTGTGCCTTTTATATTATATTCGGATGCCGGCACAGCATATTCATTGCTTTTCCCGGTTAAGGTATTCATAAGCGTGCGGAAACTATGCGAAGGCTCATTGTTGCTTGTAAAATATTTTGGCATCACCCCGTGCACCGAAGCAATTTTTTTTTTATTTAATGCCGAATGCAAAACCGTTACATCGCTGAATCCAACCACCCACTTAGGATGAGCTTCGAAACCATGCCACGATAAATTCTGCAAAGTTCGTAAAGTACCATAGCCACCACGCGAGCAAAAAACAGCTCTTACATCGGCATCGTCGAACATGCGCTGTAAATCGGCCGTGCGTTGCACATCGGTTCCGGCAAACTGGTTGTGTTTTGCGAACACATTGTTGCCAATTCTAACAACATAGCCCATATTTTCGAGAAGGGCAACAACACGTTTTACTACGTCTGGTTCAATCTTCGATGCAGTTGACACTATACCAACAACATCGCCCGAATTTAGAAAGGGTGGTATTTGCATAAAACTTTCATATTTACAACGCTAGGTGCAAAGGTATAAAACAGGAACAAAAAAAGGCTGCCAATGGCAGCCTTTAATGTATCAGAGTAATAATAAATATTTATCGGGTACTTACCCAAACATTTGAACCGGGATGCCCCGAACGATAAGCACGCATTGCATTAATAGCCTCCTGCCGGTCGAAATACGAATCGATTACAACACGGAAAAGTCCATCTTTATTCTTTATAATTTCGGAATTAAACCCTTTGGCGGTCAATTCAAACTGCATATCTCTGGCATTTGCTTCATGACTAAAACTTCCACCTATCAAAACATAGGGTGTAGCCTGCTGAATTTCTTCCAGATCGACAGACTGGATAAGCGCTGCATCGTTTTCAAGCACACCTGACGAACGGGCTAAAAGCTGAATTGGGTTTACATTTGACGATTGTAACGAAGGATTGTCATTCTTTAACGGGAATAGCGACAGGCTCAAAAGCAACGCAACACCTGCAGCAATTTTAATTGCTTCTCTTCGCTTATTCAATGTTCGTGAAGCACGATAAGGTTGCATGACTGTGCGCATCGAACTATCGGTTGTACTCATTGCATAACTAAATGGCTGTAGTCCGTATGATGATGCCATTTCAATAGTAGAAACTGCATCGAAAACCATAGCTCCCGAACGATTGAAATGAAATGTGCCAACCGATGCAACATCTACCATTTCTCCACTATTCAATGATTGATAAACGCCATCAACAAAATGTTCAACCACATGCTCAGCCTCGCCATAGCTGCACTTTTCGCTAACGGCAATATAACGAATGAGCAGGCCATCGTTATTCTTTATTCTGGCATTGAACACAACTTCTTTCGAGGGTGGTGAAAAAATACCACGTGTACGATCGTACTCTGCAGGTTTGTAATTTGAGATAAAACCCCCAAAACCCGGCACGACAACACACTCGTGAAATTTCAGTAAGTATGATATATGTTTTCCAAGCTCCATAATTTCGATTGATTATTGTTCAAAAGTAACCAATTTCAAACCCGTGTCAAAACTTTTTTATTAACAGAAACGGTAAATTGTTAATAACCTTTCGCCTTTTGTGACACAAAAAATGATACAATCCCTAATTTCTCAGCAACTTGCCTCTTCCGGCAAATTCACCATTTATTTTTACAACATAAAAATAGATGCCATTCCGACGGCCAAACCAAAGATCATCGACTCTGAAAATATTTTTCCCGGGCAAGCATACTTTGCTTTGCGAGGTAATCTTTTCTCCGGTTAATGTAAAAACATCAAGCTGAACCTGCGCGCTTTGCTTCAGTTTCACCTGTACTGATAGGTCGTGAGCAAAAGGATTGGGATAAGCCGAAACC
This sequence comes from Prolixibacteraceae bacterium, assembly GCA_027858715.1. GTDB lineage: Bacteria > Bacteroidota > Bacteroidia > Bacteroidales > Prolixibacteraceae > Roseimarinus. The sequence continues at coordinate 11,050 of JAQICD010000143.1, read as the reverse complement.
GTATTTCCCATTGCAGCAATTGCATTTGTTCCCACGGGTTCAAACGAGGGCTCAATTAAATCAATTTGTGAATCGAGCCAGTCGATTCTGTCGGAAATCCAGTTTTTCAGATAAATTATTTCATTTTCGTACGTTACGCCGATATAGGGATTTGGCCACACATAACTATTCAGGATGTTAAACTTTTGAAAATTACGAACACGGGCTTGCTCCAGAACATTTGTACATGAGTCGATAAAAGCAAAAATATATTCTTTACTGAAAGTTGATTCGCGCAGTTCGTTCCAGCGGTATTTCAAATGTGTATCGAAGTAAGGATCTTCCCTGAACCGATCCCACCAAAACGGAACTTCATACCAATCGCCATTGCCTATTCCGTCGGCAGTCCAACCAACAGGGTTATGAGCCTCCATAAAATTTCCGTTTCCAAACCCCAAATTGTAATCCCACAACGGGCTCATTACCAGGCGTCCGCCTTTACTGTCTTTATCTTTGTGGAAATACACACTTACGCGATAGCCATCAAGATCGCGACTTAGCTCGGTCATTATCAGATAATCGATAAATGATATAATATCGACATAAGGCCGGTATCCCAAAATAGAATCTTTAAAATAAGGACCATGTAATGCCGTTTCAAAAGCCGTAATGTAATCCCGTATGTACTGCCGCTGAGTGTTTGTCAGCTCATCATATTTTGGATCTTCATAACTAAAAGGAACATCAACACTACCAGTGCGCCCTAAAAAAGGAGAGTTCCACGATCCCGGATTGTCGCGGTCGATGCTCATAATATAACCTCCGGTAAGTTCGTCGCCCGAATTATCTTCGGGTTGCAACGTTGCTATATCGACCCTGTTTTTGTCTATTTTTATTTTTTCTACCAACACATAAATACCCCGATATTCATCATTTATAAGCACTTCGCAAAAACGTGTGCGTGGCGACCAGCGCCCCTGACTATTGCCCAAATGATAAGCAAATACATTTCTTACCAGCGATTTGTCTGCATAGGGACCCTGCAACACCCAATCGTTTTCTTCGGGAAGCCCCATCAGGCTGACATTTAGATTTTCGCCATTCACGTCGCGAGTTTCAAACGAGAAACTCTTTTTATCAAACATTTGCGATGTATTTCCCCTGATTTCGATGCCAATATACCCGAAGTATTCATGATTTGTATCATCGATATAATTTGTGCCGCCTGAATTAAGCACCTTCATCATTACTGTTATTTTGGGTTCATCAACAATTCGTTGCCCTTGTGTGTCGATTATTACAATTGGCAGGTTGCTCGAAGTGAAGTTTTGGGCATGCAATAAAAAGGTGTAGAACAAGAGAACTGAAAGCAGGAAATATCGCAACATAAATTTACAATTTTAAGGCATAAAGCCAGTAACGTTACAAAGATAAAAAAATTAACAACAACCTATTTCATCAGAGGAAGCGTAAAAATGAAGGAACTACCTTTGCCTTTTTCACTTTCGACCCGAATGTTTCCGCCATGATGTTCGATGAATTCTTTACACAGCAATAGTCCTAATCCACTTCCGGTTTCATCCTGTGTGCCGGGTGTTGTATATGTTTGCTCTTCTTTGAAGAGGTTTTGCAAGTCATCTTTTGAAATACCAACCCCGTTATCTGTAACCGAAACCACTGCAAAATCATCCGCAACATCTGCGTCAATAGTTACCTTTCCTCCGCTGTTAGTAAATTTAATGGCATTCGATACTAAATTTCGCAGTACAGTTTGCAGCATATTCTCGTCGGCATTTATCGTAACATCCTCACGAATTTCAACCTGCAAGTGTATTTTTTTATGCAAAGCCTCGCCCTCAAGCAAGGCAACAATTTCAAACACGACTGCTTTTAATGAAAGGGGTATCGGCTCATAGTTAATATGTCCGGTTTGCGCTCTTGACCATTGCAACAGGTTTTCAAGAAGCTCATGTCCACTTTGAGAGCTTGTATAAATTATGTTGAGATAATTTTGAATCTCTTCATTTGAAAATTGCCTGAATTGCTGAACCAATAACTCTGAAATTCCAACCAGCGCATTGAAAGGATTTCGTAAATCGTGTGCAATAATGGAGAAAAAACGGTCTTTCGTCGCATTTAATCTTTTCAATTCTGAATTTGATTGAGTCAGTTCCTCACTTTGCTTTTCGATTAATGTTTGCCGCTGCTCCAGCAAGCTGTTTTTTTCTTTCACTATTCGAGCCTGATCAATTATCGCCTGTTCATTCTTTTTCATTTCGGTAATATTTCGCAAAATAACCAGCAGTCCAATTTTTTCGCCTTTTGCACTAAGTATGAGGCTTTTAGTAGCCGAAATGATTACCAATACTATAAAAGGGTTTCTGCAAAGTATTGTATTTATTTACACCGCCCCCTTCAGTTCCAATCCATACGTTGTGTTCATCATCGGTATAAATATCACTGATAAACTCGTTATTAATACCATAATCGGAATTGTTAAAAGGAAAACGAAAAAAGTGGTTTTCGCTTTGCGGTTTCACAAATAAACCTCCCAGTGTTCCAACTAGCAGATTATTGTTTTTATCGCGATCAATAGCAGTTACCAAATTATGGGTTAAGCCAACATTATCTTCCTCCCTGTAAAAGTCGAGCATAATTCCGTTAAGTCCGAATCTGAACAATCCGATATCGCGCCCTACCCAAAGCGTCTTATCAGCATCTTCAAAAAGTGCATATATAGCTGATGCCGGTGGCGTTAGTTTAAAAATTGGTGCTGTAATATTCCGTATCTGGTTTGAATAAAAATCAATACGCAGCAAGCCCCAGGTACATCCAATCCATATATTGCCTCCAGAATCTTCGAGGAGTACATTTATAGAATTCGGAGCGGAACCGTCTGATCTTGAATAAGCATCAATATCGTATGAAATGATGGTGTCGATTTGGGTATAACTGGAGTTAAAAACCAGTTTTTCAACCTTCCCGTTCAGGGTTCCAAGCCACAAATCCCCAAAACGGTCGAATGTTATCGTATTGATCCAGTTTTCGGCAATGCTATTTTTGTTTTTATCATCATGCAAAAAAGATATAAAACGATTCAATTGGTGCATATTAAGCTTATATCTTTGAAAAAAACCACACATTGGCATAAAATACGATATTCTTCTAAAAATAAGAAAAAGTAAAGAAGCCGGTATTATTATTGTCACTTTTTTCGATACTTTTGCAATTCATACTGATTATTATAAACTATGACACAAAAAATATTGGTTACCGGTGGAACCGGATACATTGGCTCTCACACAGTAGTAGAATTAATTAACGCAGGTTACAAAACAATTATAATTGACGATTTGTCAAACTCGTCGGCTGACGTAATTGATAACATAGAAAAAATTACCGGGGTAAAGCCCGGATTTGCAGAGTTTGATCTTACCGACCTAAAACGACTTGGCCACTTTTTCGAAGAAAACCCGGACATTGAAGCCATCATTCATTTTGCTGCAAGCAAAGCGGTTGGCGAATCTGTTGAGAAACCGCTTTTGTACTACCGTAACAACCTGGTGTCGCTGATGAATCTTATCGAATGCCAACTGAAATTCGATGTTCCGAACATTGTTTTTTCATCATCATGTACGGTTTACGGTCAGCCCGATATGCTGCCGGTTACCGAAACCACACCACGCAAAGATGCCGAATCGCCATACGCCAATACCAAGCGCGTAAACGAAGATATATTGAAAGACAGCATTCATGCCAATCCACAATTAAAGGGAATTGCACTGCGTTATTTTAACCCCATTGGAGCGCATCCTTCGGCGCTTATTGGCGAACTGCCATTGGGAGTACCCCAAAATCTGGTGCCTTTTATTACGCAAGCAGCAGCCGGTTTACGCGACGAGCTTAAAGTATTTGGCGACAATTACGACACATCCGACGGCTCGGCTGTAAGAGATTATATTAACGTGGTTGATTTGGCTAAAGCTCACGTGGTGGCCATAAACCGACTATTGAGCAAAAAGAACAAAGAAAACTTTGAAGTTTTCAACCTCGGAACCGGCAATGGTTCATCGGTGCTCGAAATTGTGAAGGGTTTTGAAAAAGTCACCGGTGTTAAGCTGAATTATAAAATTGTGGATCGTCGTGCCGGCGATATCGAAAAAATATGGGCCGATACTACTTATGCCAACGAAGAACTGGGCTGGAAAGCAGAAACCGGACTGGAAGAAACGCTGCTATCTGCCTGGAACTGGGAGAAAAATGTACGGGGAATTAAATAATTAGACGATATATGAAAACAATTCTGATAACAGGTGGCGCAGGTTTTATTGGTTCGCACGTGGTGCGGCTTATGGTAAACAAATATCCCGAATACCATATTTTCAACCTCGATAAACTTACATACGCGGGTAATCTTACCAATCTGAAAGACATCGAAAACAAGCCCAATTACACTTTTATTAAAGGTGATATTGTTGACAGCGATTTCATTTCAAAACTGTTTGAAGAAAAGAAATTTGACGGGGTAATACACCTGGCCGCCGAAAGCCATGTTGACCGCTCGATATCGAACCCCACAGAATTTGTTTTCACCAACGTTATCGGAACTGTAAACCTGCTGAATGCCGCACGCAGCATTTGGACCAACAACAGCGAAGGAAAACTGTTTTACCACATTTCGACCGACGAAGTGTATGGCTCGCTGGGCAACGAAGGTATTTTTACCGAAGAAACGGCCTACGACCCACACAGTCCGTACTCGGCAGCAAAGGCCAGTTCCGACCATTTTGTACGCGCCTACCACGATACATTTGGCTTGCCTACACTAATATCGAACTGCTCAAACAACTACGGTTCGTACCAGTTTCCCGAAAAACTGATTCCGCTTTTCATTAATAACATTAAACACAACAAGCCGCTACCGGTGTATGGCAAAGGCGAAAACATACGCGACTGGCTTTGGGTTGAAGACCATGCCCGCGCCATCGACACCATTTACCACAAAGGCAAAACCGGCGATACCTACAACATTGGTGGCCATAACGAATGGTCAAACATCGACCTTATAAAACTGATGTGCTCAATAATGGATCGCAAACTGAAACGTGAGACAGGAACATCAGAGAAGCTCATTACTTATGTGAAAGACCGTGCCGGTCATGACCTTCGTTATGCCATCGACTCGTCGAAACTACAACATGAACTCGGATGGAAACCCAGCCTGCAATTTGAAGAAGGGCTTGAAAAAACCATCGACTGGTATCTCGAAAATAGAGAATGGCTCGAAAATGTTACCAGTGGCGATTACCAGAAGTATTACGATGAAATGTATGGGGTGCGGTAACGGTTTACTTTTTTATGATCAGAATCGTTTATTAACTTGTAGTGCTTGTCGTTTTCACATCCAGGTGTAAAAACATCGCTTAAACAACCTGAAGTTAAAAATGCGAATTCTCCTTTTTGTGTAGTATCCCTAACAATTATGTTTATTCTATTTAATAAAAAATCATGAAAAAAATAAATTTAGTTCTTTTGACCTTAGTCATTATTGTTTCATGTTCTAGAACTAATTCCAACAAGGAAATTGAACATAAAAAATCCAGCCAATACATAAATATTCAAGTTGTAGATGAACTTGTAACAGATGATATATTACTTGACTCCCTAATAAAGGACATAAAATATATTCCTCTCGAAACAAATGATAGTTGCTTGATTGGGAAAGTCTATGAGGTACTTTCTGACACCTCATGCTTAATTATTCATGATCAAAATTCAAATAAAATATTGAGATTTGATTTAGAAGGTAATTTTTTAAATAAAATTGGCAAAGTAGGAAAAGGACCAGATGAATTTATTGAAGCCTATGATGTTTCAATTAATAGGCATAAAAACATAATATCAGTGATGGATTTAGCTGGGAGAAAATATCAGAACTATTACTACGATGGCCGACATGTCGAAACTGTAAAAATGAACATTCTGGGCAATGAACATGAAATAAAAGAAAATGATAGAGTTATTGATGTTTTTAAATGCTATAATAAAAAATATCCAGAATTAGAACATTGTAAAATAGCGTTTGCAGATTATAGTGACAATTTAAAAGGCAAAAACTTATGTGTTAATACCAAAAATAGATATCACACATTAAACGGATTGAAAAAATTCAATGATGAAATTTATTACAATGATCCATTCTTAAATCGAATTTTTAAAATAAATAAGCAAAATATAGAATTGGCGATTGAATTTGATTTCGGAAGCAAAGGATGGGACAAAACTATCAATACTTCAAAATTAACCGATAAACAACTAATTGAATTGATCCAAAACAACAATTTTTTTAATGGAGAATATGTTTTATCTGACAGCTTGCTTTGTTTTCAATACACAGAAAAAGGTTTTACTCATAATGGTCTGTTTAATATCTTTACCCAAAATGGTATAATTATTAAAGGCCTCATCTCAACTGATAACGAATTGCAAATTAGTTTCTTCGATTTTCCAAAGTGGTTGTCATGTGATAACAAATTCATTTCTCTAATTGAACCGTATGATCTTCTAAGTAATAAATCGTTAAAAGAAAAATCAAAAAGATATAGCAATTCTATTGAATATGAGTTACTCGAAAAATTAAACCTTTCTGATAATCCAATACTTATTGTCTACAAATTTCAGGAATTTTAAAAAATAATGTAACCATGAAAAAAGATAACATAAAGGTAATTTTTTTAATAATATCTATACATATTTCGTACTTTATTATGGATATTTGGTGCGTTTTATAAATATGATGGCTTGTTAAATATAATTTTGTTTGGTAGTTTTAAATCCATTATTACGAAATAGTTTTAGATAACCTCTCAATTAAGCTAAAACATGAAAATCAAACCAAAGTTGCTTGTTGTATTCATACTATTCATATCATCAGCTCAAGCCCAGTTGAATGATATTGTAAAATGTTATTCCATATACCAGTCTGTTTACCACAATGAAAAAATATTTGTCCAAACCGACCGCCCCGCATACGTTGCAGACGAAGAGATGTGGTTCAGCGCCTTTATCACCGATGTGCTTTCGCAAAAGCTAAACACTACCGAAAGGGTGATGTATGTTGAACTGGTGACACCTTTTGGCCAAACATGCCACAAGCAGCTCTGTAAAATTGAAGATGGAAGGGGGCACGGGAATTTTACCATCGACAGCGACCTGCAACCGGGCAATTACCACCTGGTGGCCTATACCAACTGGATGCGCAACATGGGCTGTGGGTTTTACTTTACAAAGCCCATCCGTATAATCCAGGCGCATGAAACCACCACAGCCGGTGCAACCGTGGACACAACAGCAAACATTTCAACAACCCCGGTCGAAAGCATTGACACCACTCCGGTACCTGAAAACCTTTCGGTACGTTTTTTCCCCGAAGGGGGCGATTTAATTGAAGGCATTGCCTGCAAAGTTGCCTTTGAAGTGACTGGCAAGGACGGAAAAAGCGCCATCGCCAATGGTTTTATTGTGGATAGTAAAGACCAGGTTATCGCTCCCGCAAACACCATGTGGAAGGGAAAAGGGATGTTCACCCTTACGCCCGAGGCCGGGCATGATTACTTTTTACAAGTAAATGGTGCCGATAATGAACGTCAACGGTTTGAGCTGCCTGCCGCAAAACAGTCGGGACTTGCCATGACCGTGGCCGACATGCCCGGAAAGCAGGATTTTAAAATTGTTGTATCGAAGAAAGGCAACTTACCAGCCGACAGCACAGCTTTCCTCCTTGCCACACAAAACCAGCGGCCACAAAAGGCAATGGTTCTAAAATTAAAAGATGGACAACCCGTATCAATCCAATTCAGCAAACAGGATTTTAAAACAGGTATTGTACAGTTTACCCTGTTCAATTCGGATAAAGAGCCACAGGCCGAAAGGTTGTTTTTCGTAAAGAACCCCGATATGCTGTCGCTTTCGGTTGCCGAAGAAACTTTACCCACTGAACCTCGCGGGCAGGTGATCATGGTTCTTGAAGCAACCGACCAGCAGGGCAACCCTGTTACAGGCGATTTTGCCCTTTCGGTTACCGATGCCGCGCGCATCCCCGATGGGTTTTACCGCTCCCCCAACATTTTCCAATACCTGTCGTTGCATTCCGACCTGCCATTTGAAAACAGCCACGAAACGGTACTGTTTGAAAACACCGGCGAAGGGAATTATAAGTCGGAACTGCTTATGCTGACCAATGGCTGGCGACGATATGCCTGGGAAAAGGTTTTGGCCGACACCATGGCAATTCCCCGATACCTTGAAGAACCGGGGATTTATGTTGAAGGCAAGGTACGTACCGCCAATAAACGGGCAAAAATACCGGCCGATGCTGAAGTTTCTATGGTAACTAAAGGCAGCAGGATGGAGATTTTTTCAGAGAAAGTGGGAACCAACGGTGCTTTTACCTTTTTGCTGCGCGATTTTGAAGATACGCTGCGCACCGTGGTGCAGACCAAAAACCGCATGGCGTCGAAAAAAGATTATGCCCTGGAGCTGCACACCAACTATCAAAAACGCCCGACCGACAACTACCGCTTCCTGCAAAATCACGGTGATGATGTAGAAGCAACAACCGGCAGCAAGGCGGTGCCGGCCAAAATTGAAACCGGGGAACTGGAAAAAGTATTATCCGGCAGGATGGTTGAAGACACTTTTATGGTCACCACCGATTTTGCCATCGAAGAGGTGGCTGTAGAAGGAAAAAGAACGGGCAGCTATAAAGAAGAAATCACAAAAAATTACGGGTCGCCCGATTATTCGATAGGCCAGAAACGTATAAAAGAACTGGTGGAAGAGAAACCGTGGCAATACGGGCTGATCTCGATACTCTCTGACGCTTTCCCTGATTTGCGTATCGAAACCTCACAAACAACTTTGACATATGATCGACTTTCTATGCTCAGAGGAGGAGAGTTTTTAATGAAATCAAATATTGTTGCGTCCGATTCATCATGTATATCTTTCCAACTGATCAATAAAAGGAAACACCGCTTTTTTGTATTTGTGGATGGGCAAATGGTTGCAGCTTCCAATGCCTATGGATACATTTATAATGTTTTTGGAAAATATACTATAGACGATTTAATCTCACTGAACCCGTCGCTTGTCAGTTCCCTTGATTTAATCTACCCTAAAAACAACAATGCCCGGGCAGCCCTGAACAGCGAGGCCGAAATTCATGAATATCAATTGGGCAGCAATTCCGGATCAAATATGCAAATTATATTGAGAGATTTGTCCCTTGAATCAGATAAACTTACAACGCCCGTGGCCGTATTGTCTATTTACACGAAGGACGGGGCAGGCTTGCTGAGCACCGATCATTACAAAGGAATTGCCAACATTACCCTGCACGGTTATGCCCGTACAAAAGAGTTCTACAGCCCCGACTATTCAACAAACGTTACCGACAGCGTGCTTTATGACTTCCGGAATACCCTGGTCTGGTTCCCAAATTTGAAAACCGACTCTACAGGGAAAGCCGTTATCTCATTCTTTGCTTCAGATGTTTCGAACAGCTTCAGGGTTGAAGTAAACGGTTTGTCGGCCGATGGAACAGCCGGGGGAGTAATCCATAATGTTCCCGGGCCGCTTTTTGAAACGGTGCCGGCCGAAGATTTAAAAGCCGCAAGTTCCGAAAACACAGCGGGAGAAGCATTTTCAGGCCCCGTGGCCTTGTTGCCCGACAGTTCTGCAGCAGCCTTTGCCATGGTAAAAAACACAACCTCAGGCCAAACTACCTTCACCTCGCTTTCGGGCCGGTTCTCGGTTGATGAAAAACATGCCGGTGATGATACCAAACTGGAAATCTCAAAACCCGGATATCAAACAATTACTATTTCCCTTGGCGATTTCAATAATAATGGCATTGTGCTGGAGCAAAAGCATAGCACACCGTCGGAAAAAGCAGTCGATGAGGTGATGAAGGATTTTTATCGCAGCAAGTATAAAAACCGCCACTCAAAGCCTTGGTTTATCGAAGGGGCTTTCAGGGAGCAATTGTACAACGGTCATGACCTGCACCAGCTTTCCGACTTCTATTTTATCCAAAGGTGGCAACCGCTTGATGAAACCAATCCTTACATCGAAACCCACCTGTACAATGGCAGGGTTTTCCGGTCGCACAACTTCAGCACAAAAATTGGCTTTAAACCCCAGAACCGGTTCAATGGTGCCGTCCCGGTTATGGATCCACAATTTGCCGATCTTACGTTTTTGAACAGAGCCTTTGCCAAAAATTATGAATATACGCTGGAAGGAGAAAATGATTACCAGGGCCGCAAAATGTACCACATCAGTTTCGACCAGGCAGATGATGCCGAATGGGCTTTGTACTCGGGCGAAATCTATATTGATGCAGAAACCGGAGGGCTGGCATGGGCAAGATGGAAAATCAGTGCGAAAGGCGAAAAATACCTGATGCCCGATGAATACCTGGCAGCCGGCGGCGATGCGGAAACTTTCAAACGGCTTAATGAACACAACGAGATAAGCTATGGGTTTAACGGGGAATTCTGGATTCCACAGTTTGCGGTTTCAACAGTTTCTTTTGAGCAGCGGAAAACCACAAGCACCTATGTCCGTGAAATGGCATTGAGCCCGACCAGTGCAAATTTCCCAAAATTTAAAAACCTGATGCCAGAAGACATGAACCGCAAAGCCAGGCTGGTGAGAAACAGCACTTACAATCCTTCAGCATGGCGCCATGCCTGGCTGCTGCCCCCGGTCAACAAAATTGAGAAGCAAATCAGGTTTTTGAACCATGTAGTTGAACACACGCAGTAAAGCAGAGATAATGTTACGTCAAGCTCAGTAAAATCAAATACTCTAAATAAAGCTGAAACGATGAATCAGAAAATAAATGAACTATGAACTATATTCGAACAATTGTACTAATCGCAATAGGATCACTCTTTTTTTCCTGTAATATTTCATCAACAAAAGAAAGTGAGAAAAATCTCAATATTGAAAAAATAAATATACCCCAACGCGAAAAAGTTGAGTTTGACTTTGTTTCGTCTTCTCG
>JAQICD010000077.1 GCA_027858715.1 Prolixibacteraceae bacterium | reverse complement strand
ACTTTTCGATGCCCTTCTCCCCTGCTTTTGTGGTATTCCATAATCACCATCAGTCCGGCATATTCACCGGCAGCACCAGAGTTGGGCATTAAACTTACATCTTCAAGACCGGTAATTTTTGCCAATGCTTTTTTCAGCTCATCCATCATCACATGATATCCCATAGCCTGGTTTTTGGGAATAAACGGGTGTAGGTCGTTAAACTCAATCCAGCTCATGGGCAACATTTCGGTTGCTGCATTGAGTTTCATGGTACACGAGCCCAGCGAAATCATTGAATGTGTGAGTGAAATATCGCGGTGCTCAAGTTTCTTAATGTAACGCACCATCTCGGTTTCGGAGCGGTACAGGTTAAACACATCGTGTTGCAGATATTCTGATGTCCGCCTGAATTTTTTATCAATTAAGCGTTCGCCGGGATATGTATTGCAACCTGACTGGTTCTGGTTAGCTGCTTTGGCAAAAACTTCAAGTATCCAGTTAATATCATCGAGGTTTGTGGTTTCGTCGATACTCAGCCCCACTTGCCCGTTATCGAGATAACGAAAATTCATTTCAAGGTCGAGCGACAACCATTCAATATCCTCGCGCTTCACATGACGGGGCAGGCTAAATCGAATCGTATCGAAATAAAATTCATTTTCCTGCTTATAGCCAAGCTTTTCAATTTCATCGCTCAGATACGATGCAATGGCATGAACACGTGCTGCTATGGAATAAATGCCTCGTGGTCCGTGGTAAACAGCATAAAAACCGGCCATGGTAGCCAGCAAAGCCTGGGCTGTACAAATATTCGAAGTAGCTTTTTCGCGTTTGATATGCTGTTCGCGGGTTTGTAAAGCCATCCGCAATGCTCGTTTGCCATTGGCATCTTTGGTAACACCGATGATACGCCCCGGGATGTTGCGTTTAAATTTTTCGCGGGTGGCAAAAAAGGCAGCATGCGGCCCACCGTACCCCATAGGAACGCCAAAACGCTGCGAGCTCCCCACACAGATATCAGCTTCCCACTCGCCCGGAGGTGTTAACAGTGCCAGACTAAGCAAATCGGCTGCTACAGTTACCTTGCATTCGTTTTTGTGAGCCGTTTCAACCAGGGCGGTATAATCTTCAATATTTCCGTTAGAATTAGGATATTGCACGATAACACCAAAAATTTGCTCGTTGAAGCCAAAACTTTCATAATCGCCCACCTCGAGTTTAATGCCAAGTGGTTCAGCTCGTGTAACCAATACATCGAGTGTTTGCGGCCATATTTTTTCATCAACAATTAACACATTAGCTCCACTTTTCTTTTGGGTGCGGCTTCGGGTGTTGAACATCATAATCATAGCTTCGGCAGCAGCAGTTGCCTCATCGAGCAATGAAGCGTTAGCCAGTGGCATACCGGTTATATCACATACTGATGTTTGAAAGTTGAGTAAAGCCTCGAGCCTTCCCTGCGAAATTTCGGCCTGATAAGGTGTGTATGAAGTGTACCAAACCGGGTTTTCGAGCACATTGCGCAATATTACTGCCGGGGTAATGGTATCGTAATACCCCATCCCTATGTAGGTGTTGAACACTTTGTTCATTTGAGCCAAATCGTGAATGCGCCGGTAATATTGACGCTCGGTAAGACCGGGTCCCATTTTCAGGGGCTCTTTCAAGCGAATATTATCGGGAACCGTTTGGTCAATTAAATCATCCATCGATTGCACACCAATGGTTTTCAACATTTCATCAATCTCGTGAGAACGAGGGCCAATATGGCGCCAGCCAAATTTATCGTTTTTAATCACGGCAGTAATATTTTAAGTATTCAACATGAATCTCACCCGATAAAAACATGGAGAGAATAATGCCACAAAGTTACATTAAATGCAAGAAAAAAAGATGATTTGTGTTTGGACTGACAAATGCTTTTAGCATGTTTCAATTTAAAATATCTGTTGTTTTGAAGAAAAAAAAAGACTGGCATTACTGACAGTCTTTAATTTTTATTTCTTTCCGTTCTTCTTGATGTATTGTTCAAGAGCCATGGTCATTGACGGAGCTTGCGGGTTTGGTGCCTGAATGTCGAGTCTCAGGCCGGCTTCCTCTACAGCCTTTGCCGTTGATGTTCCGAATGAAGCGATACGGGTATTGTTTTGTTCAAATTCGGGAAAGTTCTGCAACAACGATTTAATACCCGATGGACTGTAAAACACCAAAACATCGTAATTTACATCTTTAAGATCCGATAAATCGCTGCTTATCGTGCGGTATAAAATAGCCTTAGTATAGTCAGCTTTTATTTTATCGAGCAACTCGGGTATTTCAGGCTTGTGAATGTGCGACAGCGGAACCAGGTATTTTTCGTCGAGATGTTTTTTAATTATCTCAACTAAATCCTGAAATCTTCCGTCACCATAAAAGATTTTTCGCTTACGATAAACGATATACTTTTGTAAGTAGAATGCAGTAGCTTCCGAAACACAAAAATACTTCATAGTTTCGGGCACTGTAATACGCATTTCGTCACAAATTCTGAAAAAGTTATCGATAGCAGTACGGCTTGTAAATACAACAGCAGTATTGTCGAGTATATTTACCCGTGTTTGTCTAAACTCTTTCGATGATACACCTTCAACTTGAATAAATGGCCTAAAATCTACTTTTACGTTGTTTCTTTCAGCAAATTCAAAGTAAGGCGATTTTGTTGACGCTGGCTTGGGCTGGGATACTAGTATTCTTTTGATTTTCAAAACCTAATAATTTAAAAGGTTCTACATAATTCTTATTTACCACAAAATCTTCCAAACGATTAATAAAGGCAAAATTTCGAGGGTACAAAGGTATAAAATCAAATAGAAAACAGAAAAACCTTTTTTAAGAATAATAAAAAAACCCCTCACCGAACTGATAACACTAAGAATAACGATGATTACAGCACCCAAAAACAAACAGATATTTAACAATAAGCCCGAAGAAAAAAACATCGAAAACGCGGGAAAAAACAATAATAAGCCAATAACATGATTGGCTGAATGTTTGTAAAATAAATATTCGCCGGTTTCATTCTGACTTTGGAAAATAATACCTGTAATATTAAAAAGTAAGCGCTTGGCATTAACAAATGTGATTATTAACAACAAAATGAAAAGATAAATTATCAATCCTGTTGTTTCAATTTCGCTATCGAATAATAAAAAAACATGATACAGATAGGCTGAAACAATTGTATAGTAAAGTAATTCCAGCAACAAAACAACAAGGCTGTTTGACGATATTTGTTCACGGTGCAGGCGCAATGCTGTTTGATTGTTAAAAACAGAATGAAAAAGTGAGCCTAAATATCGGTCACCCATCGTACGTAAAACAGCAATAATGATCAGAACCGCAATAATTAGCACAACTATCCAGTTTGCGATAAAAGGGTCGTGCCTGTAAAAATCAAAAAGATGAGTATTTTGATTAGATAATACAAATGACAATTGCTGTAATGAATTTGTAAATATCATGTTGTGATTAAACCTTATTCGCCGTTATATTCCGAAGGCAAATATACAAACAATTCCTATACATAACTTCCTCATATGCATCTATACATTCGAGAATGTGCGATACATGGCCATCTCTATATTCTGATGAAATTATCCATTGTAAACAGTCTTGCCAGCCTCTGTTAATCAATATTTTAGTACTTTCTGGTGGTAAACGCTATTCTTTCCTTTAAATTGAATAAGATAAATACCACTAGCAAAATCAAAACCTTGTATATGAAACGTATTTTCGCCCTCGTTGAGATGACCGGAATAAATAGTTGAAACTTTGTGGCCAGCCGAATCGAATAGCAGAATTTCAGCATATTCACTTTCCTTTACCCACACATTTATAGTTGATTCTGCTGTAACCGGATTTGGATATACTTTTATTAAAGGTTTATTGTTTTCGGCCAAGTTATTTATGCCTGTTAACTGGTCGCCAACTTCCAGTTTTAACACATCGTAAATCAATCCGCCCCGGTTTCCAACATCCGTTAGTCGCATAGATAGTGTATTCTCTCCGGCTTTTAATTTGCTGGCCTCAAATTTTATCACTTTTTTCTCGTATTTCCCGCCTTGGTTAGCGCTACGATAAACACTTCCATCGTTTCCAAAAGAATAACTTTTTAAACCGCTATTATTGAGATATACAGCAAGTTTTGGTTTACTTGCAGCTCCGGCAATTCCAATGGTAAGGTATGCATCGCCTGTGTATGTCTGATCGAGGTTAAAGTTAATATCCCAATGCCCCTTTTTGGTTTGAGCATAATACCAATTTTCAGCAAGGGAACTTTCTCCGATTGTATAGGTTAGATTAGCCTCAACTTCATCCCATAAGCCATAAGTTCGAGGACGGTTAGATAATTTAAAACCACGTGATGTACGATCCGGTTCTCCAATCTGCCAGATAAAGTTTTGGTATTTTGTTGGTACAACATCCACTTCTCCCAGGTTGGTTTCATTGCCAGATATTTCAATATTTTCAAATTCAATTTTATCGGTCATTTCTCCTTGCGTGGCAAATACGTATAAACTGTAATTATCAGGCCGCACATTTTCGATGGTGAAATTTCCTTCCGCATCAGCTTTGCTCCAAAACATGTAACCTTTCCCCTGATCGTAAATGGGTTTTCCATGATCGGCCAAAACCACCATCATGTTTTCAGGTGAAATGCCAAGACTTACATCCAGTTTCCCTGTAACCAGCGTACGTTCAACAGGGTAAAGGGGATGATCCATCCATGTGTATGGCCATTTGTTTTGTTCTTGATGTGCATACACTTTTGCATCATCAATAATGGCTTGTTTCCCATCGCCCGAATTGGCATAAATAAAAAACGGTCCGTAAATTTTCTCATCGCTCGTAGTATAATTTTGCGATGAAGCTCCAAAGTGTTCACCTTGTAGCATCTTTAAAGCCAAAGGTGTTTTACTTGTTCCGTGAACCATGAGTTCTTGTTTCATAGGACCGCCATTCAAATATTCGTCGCTCGAAGAAATTACCCAAATGCCATATTCATCGTTACAAAGGCCGTGTACAATATCCTCATCAACATAATTAGCCCAATCGTACTTGGTATAAATACTGCCATCGAGTAACAGATAGGTTGCATCCATCACCGATTCAACCCCGGTAAGGTCGGCCGGCGAAACCATTGCTCCGTGACGTTGATCAGAAACATAAGCATAATCGAACATATCCGGATCAACACGGTAAACAACACGCATTTCTCTTAGATTAACACTGGTTGCATTTCCTTTCAGTGTAATATAGCAATAGGCGCCAGGTACATCTTTTAACAATATGTACGATTGTTCAATGATCAGCTCATTGCTGGTGTTGGTATGCGTAATTTCTGCAAGTTCATCAGTTAAACGTGTTAATTTAGCTTCGGTAGGCGATAATTCGTGATAATCGGCCGAGTTATAACTAAAATAAAAACGGCCTTTATTGTTTGCATTAACCAAGTCTTTTCCGTTCAAAGAAAAGAAATTCACTTGCCCCTTACTGTTGATTTTCATCGAAATAATACTGTTCGACATTTCGGCTGTTTTATCGGCATTAACGTTTGCCGTAATTTCTTGAGCTTTTAATCCATTTACCGATATAAAAATTAAAATACTGCATAGATTTAGAAAGAATTTTAATACCATATAGTTTTAATATTTTGAATAATTTGAATTACCTATTTTTCAACTTCAACAATAACCCGTTGATACCGGGTTAGGCTTGGTGTACCATCATCGGTTACCATCAAAATGATATGCATGGTACCCATATTACCCATCCTGGGTGCAGTAAACCAAGCATTTTTTTTATCATCATCGTTTATTTTTACGGCATGGGCTGTTCGGGCGGTTCCAAGTGCGAATGTGCCGGGTTCGCCATAGTGTATCCATTTGTACGTGAGATTGTCGCCATCGGAATCTTCTGAACCTTCAGCACTTAAACTAACCCTTTCGTTACTTTTCACGGTTATGTACTTTTCTGTAGCAACTTTTGCAATTGGGGGATGATTGGCTTCTTCGTATGGCTTTATCGTCCAGTCCATGCGGGCTGCAAAATCGTTTTGAAAATGTTCGCGCCAACGCCAAATTGTGGCATGATTGGTATCGTGCCAACGGCCATCGTGCCCCATTACCTCATCGGCAACATTGGTATAAAGCGGACGGGTTTCAGGTTCAAGGAACCACTTTTCGAAGCGGGGCTGGTACAATTCGTAACGGCCTCCCCAGCCCCCCCAATCAGGCCTGTCGGGATTATTTAGCCCATTGTTAATAAGAAACATAAAACTTGGCGAATCACCTTCCATCAGGTATTCAACTTGCGGATATTCTGCCCCAAGTGGTCCTTTGCTCCGAATATGCATATCGAGCCAAGGGTTATCCACTATCTCGAAATTGCCTCCATCGCAACGAGCATGGAAATAATCGCCGCTAATTCCGCTCCATGTTGCATGATGATACCCTCCATAGCGGTGATACCCCGGACTGGCAACATAAAATAGATCTTTAAATGTTTTTCGAATCCAGGGACCACTATTGTCCTGATCGGAAATTGTATATACCCTGATTTTTGACACAAATTCATCAAGTTCTTCTTCCGTGCGAGTTTGCTTTACTTTCCACAGTGCCTGTGCCAGCACATTAGGTCCACCCCAAACGGTTACCCACAACGGACGATCATCATTTTTATCAACCGCTGCAATTAGTTTCTCCGAAGCCGGTGAATCCTTTCCTTCGCCAACCGCACTCATGCCAAATTCGGGTAATCCCTCGGTAATACATGCCTGAAGTTGATCGTATGTTGGAAAACCAGGTTCGTGTAGTATGAGATTATCACGAACTTTAGCATAGGCTTCAACAATTTCTTTTATCCTCCATGTTGCTATTTGGTCGCGTTGGTGAATTGACGTTGTAGCTGCAATCCCTTCAATGTCGAATTGGTTAGAATAAAGCAAAAAACGTACTAATGACATAGCATCATCGGGTTCATTCTCAATATCGGTAAGAATAAAAATACGTTGTTTTTCCGGGAGATTTGCACTATTAGCACCAACTACCAAAGTGGTATTAACCACCAATAGCATCAATAAAATTTTTATGGTTTTCATATCATCTAAATTTTTATGATTTTATGAAATTCATTATCGATTAATACTATATACAACCCATTAGGGAAATCGGACATTTTAACTTCACTACTCTTTCCAGAAGAAATGTATTCACCTGTTGACGAAAAAATTCTATATTCTTTTTCTTCCGACAGCCTTAAAATGTTAGATACTGGGTTGGGATAAAGCTTCAATTCTGAATCATTAGTTCTGACAATATTATGGGGGAAAATGAAGGTGTGGGTTTTAATTTTGGAATCTTCAATTGCAGGATGTGTTGCAACGGTTCTAACCATTGTTGTTGTACTAATGGTTAATGGTTCTGTGTATTCTGCGCTATTCGAGGTTGGTTTGCTTCCATCGGTTGTATAACGAATTGTTGCATCATGCGTTTTCGTCGAAAGGGTTAACTGAAATTCGTTGGTATAAAAACCCCTTTTGAAACTATAGTCAACAGCATCGGTTACCAGTTGCGATTTTGCCTGCATAAAGAAAAGTATGAACATAAGAACAAATACCAATTTACAGATTGGTTGTATTTGTCTGCTTTCATTATTTCTATTTATTCCTATGCTAACCATTTCGTACTTTATTTCAACATTTCGCTATTAACCCCCACTTCTTCATTTTCTTTACTTTTAGCCCAAGGCATTTTATCTTTCGGCCATTCCCCATCTACAATTGGATAAGTTTTAAGCTTTTTCGGATCAAGCACAACATGCTTGATTCGTTTACGATGCCACGAGTAGGTAATATGTACTAAACCATCTTGCGTTTGAATTACGGCCGGATATGAATATTGAACCTGACCTGTCCGGTATTCAAGAACAGCGGCAGCTTGCCAGTTAATGCCATCGTTGGTAACAGCCACTGTCAGGATTCCCCTTCCTTTTCTTCCACAAACAGTATCGAGCCTGGTTGAGTGATTGTAAACCAACAAATGCCGACCATCGTTAAGGGTTACGGCATCGATTGCTGAATTGTTGTTTGGCAGGTTTGTATCGGTAACAGGCGACCAGGTTAAACCTCCATCTTCAGACCAGGTTTGAGCCAATTTTGTGTCAGACCCCTGCTGGTTTGGGCGAGCCAAAATTTGTAAAAGTTTTTGCGAATGAACAAGGATGGTTGGTTGAATGATTTTGTATTTGGAGTTGACTGGATCATTAAGTGCTTTGGTTTTTGTCCATGTTTTTGCATTGTCGGTAGTACGTTCCACATGGATTCGCTTGCCCGGCTCACCCTGCAAGCTTGCTCCGGCAATTATAGTTCCATCTTCCAAATAAACCGGTTTGTTCACTATTGGCCCCACAAATCCGTTAGGCAGCATTTTCATTTTGCTCCAAGTGTGTCCATTATCGTTTGATGTTATTACCTGGCCATCGTCGATACCCGGGCTAACAAAGTAGATTTGAATATCGCCCCCTTTCAGTTTTACAAGAACCGGGTTAAACAATGTTTGACCATTGCCATCGCAAATACTGACAGGCTTTTGCCACTCACCACCTTTGGGTTTTCGTGATAACCAGATATTTACATCAGGGTGACGTTCTCTTGTTCCACCAAACCAGCAGCATAATAAATCTCCATTATCCAATTCTAACAAAGAAGAAGCATGGCAATCGCGGGTAGGTTGTTCTGTAAAAACAAATTCTTCTAAAACAATTGCTTTTTTTGAATTATGGGGTTCGAGTCCAAACAGAGCCTCCGAAAAACCCAAAAAAGCAAGTAAAAATAACGTGTAAGCTTTCATAAAAAAGGTTTAACAATTACAGAATACTATTCAAATATTTCTCTAACATGGTATAACCTGAAGATGAAACCATATTTCGATCATCGGGATTTTGAGGATCAAGTTTATTCTGTTCTTCCCATAAATCGGGCATACCGTCGTGATCACTATCATTTGGTGCTTTAGTGCTTTTTAATTCCGGCCATGCTCCAACATCGTTTTGTGAATCAATAATGCCACAAATTATCGTTTTATCGGCAACTCTCTTCTTTTGTTTATAAACTGATCCTTCATACTTTGCAAAGCCCCCCTTTGTTTCAGCAATTATCCTGATACCAATAGCATCTCTTTTGGGTAAAGTTGCTCCTGCATTTTCAAGTACCAGTCTATAAGCTTCTGTTGCTATTTGCTGGTTTATCGTCATTGCCTGCCAGGGTTTTTCAAGCCTAATTTTTTCTATCTCTAATTTTGTTTGAACTCCACCATCCCAGTTATCGTTTGAAACTTTTTTATTACCAACAACGAAATTTTCGGCAATATACCATTGACCATGATCATCAGTTCCTCTTCCTGAAGGATTGGCTATTCGATATGAAACTTCACCGGGGTTGGTTGCTGGTCCGGATTTGTAGTAATTAGCTACAATATTGAATGTTGAAAAGTTTAATTTAGGATTTCCGGGTTGTTGTGCTTCACCACCATAACAACTATTATCGTGAGCAAAAGTAGTTCCCTCGCAAGTACCATCAACTGCTCCATTATCATCAATGCGTGTGGCAAGGGCATTCCAACCGGTTAGGGCAACCGGGCCATAAACATGGTTGATCCAACCTTCGTTAATTCCTTTTGCAATGGCATAGGTAAACATTGCGGTGCATGATGTTTCGAGATATGTATCGTTCTTATCCAACAAATTGTGCCAGAAACCTGTTCCGTCCTGAAGATTAGCAAGACTCCGGATCATTGAACGGTAAAGGTGTAAAACTTCGTCGCGGCCTTTGTAACCTTCGGGTACATTTTCAAGTACCTCGGCCATGGCCATTAAGGTCCATCCGTTTGCACGCCCCCAGTAAAACCGGGGATCGTAATCGCCTGAAGTAACACTCCATCCATGATCAAAAAGTTCCATTTGTGGTATGTACAAACGCTCAGCCATTTGCAACAACTGACGAATGGCATCGTCAAAATATTTATTATCACCTGTTAGAACGCCCATATTTACAAGGAATGGTACACTCATGTATAAATCATCAGCCCAAAGAGACTCATATTGCGGTCGGTGGCGCGCTAAAGTTCCATCATCCAAACGAAACTGATTTTCGGAAACATGTTCATCGACCCGGTGAATTAGCTTGAGATAAGCTTCATTTTTGGTTTTCATGTAGGTTTTAATCATTGCTGCTCCAATAGAACCACAATCGTCTAAAGCTTCGAATTCTAAAATTCGACCCCAGCCACCAATTTTCGAACGTTTAATATGTGCTTTATTCGTTTCGAAATAAGGAAGGTTATTAACTACATAATCAAAAAACTTAATGTTGTTGTTGAAAAAAGTTTTATCGCCGGTAACATCGTCAATGTATTCAAAAGCTGAAAGCACAACACCATTTGTGTACGACCATTCACTTGAAAAACCTCTTGAAGGTTCCGCATTTGGGTTGAAGGTTGAGAAATCGTTTATTGCTTTTCCTGTCTTAGAATCGACAATTGTTAGCGTGCTTGTAGATAAGTAGTAGTCGCGTACGCGGTTTATAACATCTTTAATGTTATCGACCGAAGGGTATTCGTATGCAACTTCGTAAACCGGAATTCGTTGAATTTCTCTTTCTTGAGCGTTCGATGTAGTACTCAGAAATAAAATTAAAGAAAGAAACATTACAGTTTTTAGTTGCTTGCCGGATTTTGCAATTCTTTTCAGCTTAGATTCTAATTCAAAGTTTGTTAAAAGGTTTTTCACGATAAAAATATTTATTTGTAATAACTTCGTTTTGTTGAGCTGTTTTAGGTCGCCTATTTTTTGTAAAGATAATATGATTAGTTGTTAGTAGTTAGTTCATTATACGATGATTTAAAGTGTTTTATAACTGATTATTATAAATGTCTAAGATTATTTCAGTAGTATTTCTTGCTGATTCTCCACTTATCAAAGTTTCTTTATTGGTATGAATAGCTTCAATAAAATCATTAATAATTAGTTCGTGATTTGTAGTATCATCTACCGATGCTGTTGCAGCACCCGTATGGGTGTTTTTATTTGCTTTTTGAGAGCTGGGATTTTCCAAACCTTCAATATCCCATTGCGTAATTACATCATTTTCTAAAATGAGATATCCTTTGCTGGAGTATATTTCCATTTTTGCAGGAAACCCCGGTTTTGTTGCAGTCGAAGCCGTAATTGTACCTATCATGCCCGAGTCGTGAAGACAAATAACCGCTCCATGATCTTCAACTTCAATGTTGTGAACAAAGGTTGCCAGTTTACTTACAAGTTTACTTGGTTTGCCAAAATACCAATAATATAAATCGATATAATGTGAGGCTTGTTGAATAAAGGGGCCTCCACCATCAATTTTGTAAGTTCCCCTATATGCCGACGAATTGTAGTAATTATCGTCGCGGTAATTTTTAACCGAAAGATCGACAGAAAATATTCTGCCCAGTTTATTTTCATCGATTAATTTTTTCACAATTGGATTGTCGGAGCTAAATCTTCGTTGGTAGGCAACTCCCAGCTTTACATTGTTTTCTTTGCAAGTGGCTATCATTTTATCAATTGATTCCAGCGAGATATCAATTGGCTTTTCACAAAGCACATGTTTGCCTAAATTTGCAGCTTCGATTGTGCTGATGTGGTGATAAGCATTGGGTGTACAAATTATTACAGCGCCAAAATCGAGCTTGATTTCTTGTAATGTATGAAATGAAGGAAGATGACTAAAATTCGCCGGTGCGGTTTTTTTTGTTGAAACAATACCAACGACTTCAGCATTCTCAATGTTTTGGATGGCTTTAGCATATGTATTTGCAATGTTGCCGCTTCCAATTATTATAAATTTAGTTTTTTCTGTCATACCTTTCCTTTTTATTAATACGTACTAATGCAGTGAGTTAATCTAAATTTGCTGCAAAGTTATTGTATAGTGAATCAATTAGTTGAGTTTTTGGATTAACTCCATTTATAATTACTACCTGATGCGTAAATTTAACTGTTTCTCCCTTTTTTAGGGTATAATTAAATTGTTCTTTGCCATTGGTGTAAACGTTGCTTCCTAAAGGATTAATGCCATATAATCCATAATCGCGAGCCATCCAATGTGGAGGATGATTAAGGTTGCTGGGGTGGTCGAACATACAAATTGAGATACTGTCGTTGTCAATCTTACCTGCCAGTTGCATCCATTTAGCCCGTTTTCCCCATACAGCAGGGTATCCTTCTAAACCATTACTGTTGCGGTAATGACCGGATACGTTTTTATTATCCACAACAGCTTTTTCTGCAGTTTTTTCATCATTGCCATACAAAACAGCCGGTTTGTCAGAGGCAATTTCCAATTCTCGTCGTACCCGCATGGCAAACATACCTTCTTTAGAATCTTCGAAAAAAACATCAACTTCGGGTGCAGTTAAACTGGAAATATGGGTGATTGTTCGGGTTTTTGCATCTCCACTAAATATATAGCGTGTTTGTTCTATAAGAATAAGTTCATTGATGTCGCTACGCCATTCTTTTTCAACTTCTAGAATTCCTTTTTCTCCATCTTCAATTTTCAAAAATTTAACATGATTGATTCTTCCGTATCTCATATTTGGTTTCCAAGGAACAGCATCACTGTTCCAAAAATCGATATCGTTTACAATACCATGATTAAACCAAAGTCCATAATGGTGAGGATGATCTATACGCTCGCCTTTATTGGGTGCAATTGGATATCCTCGGGTTATTCTTTTCCCACTGGCTGTATTTATTGGGAAAAGCACCGGTTTCCTTAAAGTGCTATCGGCATACAAATATGAAGTGAAGTATTTGTTGTCAATAAACACTTCCAATTTGTTTAATGAGTCGTTTTGAACAAACGAAACATAATTTGAAGCAGCATCGTCGGCTTTTTTTGAAGATGAATTGCATGCTTGGAGCACAAGCAAAAGTAAAAAAGTGGATACTATGATCTTAGTTAAATTCATGATCTTAGTTTAAGTTTATTTAATAATTTCTAAAAATCAAAATTAGCAGGATCAGGGCCGAAATGTTTGTTCTGATCCAAGGCATCTATCGTATTAATATCAGCTTGAGAAAGTTCAAAATCGAAAATTTGAGCGTTCTCTGCTATACGACTTGGATTAACTGATTTTGGAATTGCAATTACTTCGTGTTGTAAATTCCAACGTAGGGTAACCTGTGCCGGAGTTTTGTTGTATTTTTTAGCAATTTTCTGAATGGTTTGAACCGAAACTATATGCCCTTGCATTAATGGGCTCCATGCCTCCATTTGAATTTTGTGACTTTGGCAAAACTTTAATAATTTGGGTTGAACAAGATAGGGATGAAACTCCATTTGGTTAACGCTGGGGACAATCTGACTGTCACTTAAAAGATCTTCCAAATGATGAACAAGAAAATTACTGACGCCGATCGATTTGGCACGACCACTTTGATAAATCTCTTCCATAACCTTCCAGGTTTCTTGGTAGAAGCCTTCTACTGGCCAATGTACCAAATACAAATCAACGTAGTCGGTTTCTAAACGATCTAAGCTTTCTTGAAATGCTGCCAATGTCCGGCTTTTACGTTGAGCATCGTTCCATACTTTGGTAGTTAAAAAAATATTTTCGCGCGGAATACCACTCTTTTTTAACGCTTTGCCGACACCGCGTTCGTTGCCATAAACCGAAGCAGTGTCAATGCTGCGATAGCCAACCTCGAGTGCGTTTAAAACCGCTTTTTCTACTTCATTTCCATCTTTAACCTGAAAAACGCCAAAACCCAACCAAGGCATTTTGAGTCCGTTATTCAATACTGTACAATCCTTTATGCTTTTAATCATGTTGTTTTATTTTTCAATCAATTTAGTTATCAAGTTGACTGCTTAACTCAATGTATTCGCAAAGTGTGGCTATATTTTCATTAAAAACTTCACTGCTTATTCTATCCATAGTTAAATACTGTCCATTCCAACGTTCTCCTTTTGGCATGGTCTTCTTAAAACGATCATTTTTAGTGATCCAGACGCCTGAAGATTCTTGTGTTTTTAATATCTTCTCAACATCGATAGAAATAGTCTCTATACGCTCAATTATTTGCTTTTGGGTAAGTTCGGGGTTTTCCTCTTTCCATAAATTTTCATGACCTAATTTTATTGCCTTTTCATAGCGGGTACTGCTTGCTTCAAGCTGTTCTTCCAGATCTGTTTCGTATGCATATTCGGTGCGACGTTCAGGATGAAGGTCTTCCAGTTTATCTACGCGAATTCTGGGGCGATCGTAATAAAGTGCTTTGTTTGTTCCCAATTCTACAAACCGAGCCCATTTCCCATTTTCCATTCTTATCTCACGCAGCCATCTTATTGCATCAGGAATGGGTTCAAGCAAAGTTTTCTGGCCAAGCACAAGGTATAAATCAATCAAAGTGTTTATATTTCTGATGGTTACCGTGGGGCATACCGAAGGTGGTTCAAAGGTGCGTGCCCATGCAGGCTGAAGAAATTCATTGTACTGCTGTGCCCAACCCGGCTGTGGGGGAGGTAATTGCGAAATGATCATAAAACGAGTAGCTTTGCGCAGGCTTTTTTCAATTGCTTCATCGTTATTATAATACCGATAAGCTTCAATCATTACACGAATGCAATCATTTATTCCCGCATCGTTAAAAGTTGCATAATCGTGGTAATTTCCTTGCTCGGGATACATGTGAGGCCAACCGCCATTGCTCAATTGTGTGGCAACCATCATTTCCAAAGCACGTTTTGTTGCAGCAGAAATCAGGTCATCATCAATTTGTTGATCCATGGCCATTAAAAAGCTAACAGCAGCTTGACTTTGATTATCATCAAAACTAACCATCTTATTACTCAATTTTGCAAAGTTGATGGTGTGTTCCCATCCACCGTATTGATTTTGTCCACGAATTAATGCATAAGCTGCCTCTTTAGCATATTTCAGAGCTTGTACGTTGCCTGTTGCTTGATAAACGCGTAAAAATGATTGTCCAACTGCAGGAGTTCCCGGAGGTTGTACCTCAATTTTGTGTTCATCTTTTGGACCTTCGCCCCAACGTAAGGATAAATCGGGTGTTACATTATATACATAACCACCGTGGGTATTTGTGGTATAAAAAAATGCCACCCCTTTTTTCAACGAAGCTTCAACCTGTTTTCTCAAATCAGCTCCGTTTGCACAAAATGCAAAAAGCATAATTGCAATGATCATTATGGATTTTTGTATCATTTCGTTCCTCAATTTATTGTGTTGAATTGCTGCTCGTTCTATAAATGTCCTTTTCATGGTCTGTTTTATGTTGATTCAAGATTTTCACTCAAGTTCATGACGATCGTCGGTAATAACTTTACCTCCATCTGCAACCTTGTAAATTAGTAAAGCCATATATGGTCTCTTTGGCAACTTTATTGCTGAATTGTTTTTATCGATAAACTTATATCTGTTGCCGGGAATTGGAATAATTTCAAATGTTTTATTAACTGCTTTGATGGTCATATTCCAAGTATCAATAATATCTACTTTATATTTTTCTCCGGTTGAGAGGCCTTTTTTGGGAAGGATAAAATCCCATTTACCTGGTTTATCTTTTCCAAAATAAATTAGATAGTATTCTCCTGCTTTACCGGCAATATTGGTTTCATAAAAATGATCTATTGGTTCTAAACCTTCTTTAGGACCGCTCTCAACAATTTTCTTCAAAAAGTCAATTCTCGATGGGCTAAAACCTGTTAAACGTCCACCGTACGATATCCATGGACTTCTTTTATAAGATTCTCCATGTGTGGCGTAACCGCCCCCAATCATGGCATTCCAGAATACGAATGTCATTTCCTCTCCCGATAGTTGTCCCCATCGGCTTTTGATATCGCCTTCATATTTGTTTTCGTCATTCATAATGGGTTTTTTGTAAACATCTCTTAAAATAGACGTTCCGAAAGGCGCTTTAACCACATTGTAATATTGAAGACTTGCATGTGTTACCCAGGGTTTATTGTAGTCGTATATCCTATCGGCATTGTGTATCGAGCGTAAATGATTGTACGGATCTTTTTCCTGTACCAACTTAAAAAGTTCGTCCCAATCCTCATCGCTCATGCTCTTAATAAAACTGTTTTCGTTGGCAAGGCTCCACCATATATTTCGAAAAGCAGCATAACGAGCAACCATATAACGAGCAAATCGTTTGTTTACTTCTTGCCCGGCCATATCAAATCCCCATTTACCTTTATCGTAGGGACGAAAAAGGATAAGGTCAGCTTCCACTCCCATATTTTTTAATTGAAACATACACGAGTGCAAATTATTAAAATATTCCGGGTTAAACCTTAAAAAATCCCAATTGTCTTTATTGATGCCCTCGAAAGGGAAAACCGTAATTTTGTGTGACCCGTCTATATATCTGTGTCGTAACCTTGGCCATCAATTATTATGTAAAACCGATTAATTTT
Source organism: Prolixibacteraceae bacterium (assembly GCA_027858715.1). Lineage (GTDB taxonomy): Bacteria > Bacteroidota > Bacteroidia > Bacteroidales > Prolixibacteraceae > Roseimarinus. The sequence goes on along the minus strand of JAQICD010000077.1, from coordinate 457 downwards.
TTTGCTGAAAAGGATGTAAACAAAAGGTTTTATTTTGCCAGGGGTTTTAAATATAAAGAGGAAGGCAATAAAAAACATCTCCTTCATTCGAAAAAGTAAATCCAGCAGCTCCGATAGGCCAATATTTTTTTTCACAAAAAAAGCAGTCACAAATTAATGTAACCGCTTTTCCGTTTCCGTGGGCCCACCTGGGCTTGAACCAGGGACCCCCTGTTCCGATAACTATCGGAAGAGTCAGGTGCAGGTTTGAGTTATTATTTTTTCAAGTAGTTCCGGGTATTTCTTTAAGTTATGGATATATTTTCTGTTTTTCATCGCTTTAATTTTGCGTTCTATCCTGATCGCATGTGGGTAATCTCTGGCTTCAATGATGAGGAAAACAACCCAGTCATTAGCTTTAGCAGTAAACCGGTGATTACCATAGCTGTGATTATTGTGTTTTTCCAGGCGTTTGTTG
>JAQICD010000220.1 GCA_027858715.1 Prolixibacteraceae bacterium | reverse complement strand
TCGCGGAATGATACGCCGGGAGCACCGGGGCCTTTTCTTTCGTGTGGCATAAAATATTCGAGGCCGGGTCTGTCGGGGTCGAAATCGCTCAGGTGGCCGGCATCGCCATGCCCCATGCCAGTGGAGTAAAGGCCTGTTCCGTCGTTATCGATGGCACAGGCACCGTAAATTATCTCGTCGCATCCGTCGTTGTCAGCATCGCCTACGGTCAGGTTGTGGTTACCTTGTCCAGCATAGGCTTCATTTCCGGGCGTATTGCTGTCGAAAGTCCATACATGACTGATTTGCCCGTCGCGGTAGTTCCAGGCAGCCAGCACAGTGCGCGTGTAATATCCGCGAGCCATAACAAGGCTGGGACGTTTACCATCGAGATAGGCTACGCAGGCCAAAAAGCGATCTGACCGGTTGCCATATCCATCGCCCCATGTCTCGTTTAATTTTTTTGAATCGTACTCAGTAGTGCCATCCAATCGAGCAGGGATGTAGTTTGTAGTAGCCAGTTCTTTACCTGTTTTACCATCGAAAACAGTGAGGTATTCTGAGCCTGAAAGTATTCTTCCTTCAATGCGCCCGCCACTCAATCTGTAGTCGACCTGATCGTCGTCGTTTTTAGCCGGCCCTTTGCTTAAAAACGATCCGGTGCCGTCTTTTGCTCCGGGCGCTGTTTTGCACGCAATTTCAGCAATACCGTCGCCATCGAGGTCGTAAACCATAAACTGGGTGTAATGTGCTCCTTCGCGAATGTTTTTCCCCAGGTTGATTTCCCACATCAGGGTGCCATCGAGCTTGTAGGCCTGCAAAACCGGCTCGTCGGTATAGCCATCGTGTGAGTTGTCGCGCCCGCGACCATTAACGTGGATTACAATTTCGTATTGGCCGTCGCCGGTAAGGTCGCCAACCGATGCATCGCCCGGCGCATAACCTTCGGGAAGTTTAAGCGGAATTTCAATGTAGTTGTTTTCCATAACCGATGCAGTTTGCTTATCGTTCAATTCTTCACCGTCAACCACTGGCTTGACCTGGTACATCGATTTCACCATGCCATCGTTGTCTGTGTAGTTTGATGCTCCCGATACGGGTATGCTTGCAATTTTTTCTGAATCGCGATAAATATTAAACGCTGTATTTTCGTATTCGTTGGCTAAAATGCGCCAGCTCAGAAATACACCATTATCAGTTTTTACTGCAACTAAACCCCTGTCAAGGTTTTCCATTTGTCGTTGTGCGCTTGCCATAAAAGCTGTTGCTAAAATGATAAGCAGCATTGTTAAATTTTTCATTCTGACCCCTTTTCTTATTTTGTTAAGAGCTTAAATTTTTACTCTTTAATGATTGTGCTTATAATGTTTTTTTCCAAAGACATCCATTTTTCGTAACCCGTTTCGCTTAAATGTACCCCGTCGTTTGTAAATTCAGGACGCATCATGTCTTTATCGTTTGCAAAATGCGAATATAAATCGGTCAATGTGAAATAGCCTTTTTTCTCATAGTTTAAAAGCAAATTGTTCACTTCCAGAATGTCATATTTTAAAAATTCACGTTTGGTTGGCAAAATGGTGCGCACATAAATTTTTGTATCGGGCGATTTTTGGTGAATCTTTTTTGTTATTTTCAGTATGTTTTTAGCAACATATTTGGCCGATGGAACAATTTTAAAATACTTCAGGCTGGATCTTTCATCTTCTTTATGATGAAGGTTAAACAGATCGTTAATGCCAATAAGAATGAATACTGCTTTGGGTTGAAAATGAGTGATTTCATCAAGTCGTTTTAGTACTCCGTCGGTTACATCGCCCGAAATTCCCCGGTTTCGGATATGTTCAACACCAAATTTATCGCTCCAGTTTCCTCCTTTTTCGGTAATGCTGTTACCGATAAACACAATTTCGTGAAAGTTAAGCGGATCGTCTTTAAATGTGTCGATTCTTTTTTTGTAATGAATGCGTGTCCAGTCGTTGTGGTATTTCGATATTACTTCACACGAGGGATATAACTCGTTTTTGTTAGTGGTAAGCGTTTCGATTTTTTGTGCCTGCAAGGTAAAAACGCAAAAAATGAATGTTACCAATATGAAGATTTTATGCATAGTATCGAGTGTTAATACACTGATTTTTTTCCGCGTTAATTATTTAATGGCTTTCCATTGAACGTAAAGCCTTCGACATTTTTATGTTTATGATTGAATGCCCTGATGGTATCGGCCACCACATTTTGCATCTGAATGTTTTTAATCGGCATTTCAGCCTGTGCTTCTATACTTGAAATGAAATCAACACTTTTGCTTTTCACGTTTTCGATGAATATATCGGATATGGGTGTTAATTTTACTTCGTAGGTGGGCACAATATCCCGCCATTGGTATAAAACGTCGGTTTCGACACCGAAGATGCCCTTGGATATGCTGCCGGCTTTGATGTTGCTAACATGAATGTTTTTAACGTAACCACCACGTCGTTCGTTAGTTTTGATGTATATCAGGTGATACATTTTTGCACCATCGAGCACTTCGCAATTATCAATAAAAACATTTTCCACACCGCCTGAAAGCTCGCTTCCGATGGCCACCAACTGATGTCCGTTTTTCACGGTGCAGTTTCGCATCACCAGGTTTTTGGTAGGGGTATTCAGGCGCCATGCGTCCTGGTTGCGCCCCGATTTTATAGCGATGGCATCGTCGCCCTGATCGAACACGCAATCCTCGATGAGTATGTTCTGGCTCATTTCGGGGTCAACACCATCGTTGTTGTGCCCGTGTGCTAAAACATTTACGTTGCGGATTACAATGTTTTTCGATAGGTAGGGGTGAATGGTCCAAAACGGACTATGTGTAATGGTTACACCTTCGAGCAGAATGTTTTCGCAACGGTTGAACTGGATAAAGTGTGGACGAAGGTTGGATGAATCATTTGTCATTACGCGGTTTTCGACCGGTTTGTATTGTGCTGCTTCGTGGTAAAGCCATTTCAGGCTGTTCATGTGCGGTGTAGGGCGTCCAAACCATTCTTGCCAGGTATCCATTTCGGCTTTCAGTTCGCCGCTGCCGGTTATGGCAATGTTTTCGCACTCGTAGGCATAAATTAATGGCGAATAATTGTAACACTCGAGACCTTCCCAGGTTGTATGTACCGCAGGCAGGTAGTCTTCGGGATTATCGGAGAAAAGCAGTGTTGCACCTTCTTCAAGATGAAGGTTTACATTGCTTTTGAAATGAATTTTTTTGGTCAGCCATTCACCTTCGGGAATGATAACTTTACCTCCACCTTTTTTGTGGGCTTTATCGATGGCTGCCTCAATTGCATTGGCATTTTTTTCAATGTTTGATGGCTCAGCACCAAAGTCGGTAATGAGATATTCGGGCGTAGCTGAAAAATCGGGGATGGTGATGGCCGGCATATCGAAGGGAGCTTCAACTTCAATGTTTTGAGTAGATAATTTATCCGAACATGAGGTGAAAAGAATTGCCGCTGTAATAATAGGTAGTAAATAATGTCTCATTTTTTATTGGTTTTTCTGTTTACAAGCACTGTTTTTCTAAAGCTTAGCTAAAATAAGAGAAATACAGGCTGTATGAAAAGTTTGGTCTCTTTTTTTTAAAATCATGAAGTGCCGTTAACAAAATCAATCCGTTTCAGCTTTTTATTTCTGAAATGGTTCGAAATATATTATGGAAATAGTGTTATTGTTTCTGATTGCAGCATTATTATCTTTTATGAATTTTCACTGTGTGTACTCGTTCACCATTAAAAACCTGTAAGAAATATAGTCCTTGCTTCATGTTATCCGTTTCTATATGTGTGTTGCCGATTTTTATCTGATGAGATAAAATGAGTTTTCCGGATGCATTGTACATCTCAAAACGTGCATTTTTTGCAATTTCACCATTGAGAATCAAATTGAGCTGATTGTTAACCGGATTGGGATAAACTTTGAAGCCATTTTCTATAACCCTGGCAGATGTTTCGTTTGAATAGAGTTCTTCTTTCGGTTCCAGTAGAAATTTCTGGTTATCGCCATCGTGATATGTCCAGAAAATAATATTTGCTCCCGGCTCTGTGCTTACGTCCAGCACATCAAACCTTACATCGTGATTTGTTGAAGGGCTGATGTAGTAATGATTGGCATTTTTCAGAACCATGAACTCCGATGATGCCGTTGAGCTCATCGAGATGGCTGAGCCAGCCGTGGCAGCTGATGCATAGATATACTCGTCGGTTTCTGCATTTCGGATTTTGTTATAGCCATTCTCTTCCGATTCGAATGCCCACAACTGGCTGTTGCTTTCAGCAAATTCATTCTGAGTAACGTTATTATTGCCGGGTTCGAGGTAAAGGTTTGAATTTACCGGTATGATTTCGTAATAACTTTCGCCAAAGTCAGATATGCATGGTGTAAGCCCTGTATTTCCTTCCACGCATCTTCCGCAATCGTCAATGTAAGCTCCGCCTTTCCAAACGCCGTCGCAGTCGGTTTCGTCAATGTTTAGTTTTTCAAGTTCGAATTTCCAGCTACTGTGTTCATACCTCGAATACATGGTTAGTGCAGCATCGGCTTCCTGTGAGTCGTTTTCGATACCTAAAACAAATTCCGGATTTTCAGCAGTAAAAGCATAAATATCTTCTCCGGCATCATCGGTGATTTTTTCGATTCTGAACGAAGTGTTTCGTTTTACGGTACTGGCAACAAAAATATTCCTGATGTTTTCGAAATACCGAACCGGTTCGATAGAACTAATTTGATAGTAAATACCCTCTTTTTTTATTTCCAATATTTGAGAATTGCCGTTTTTGCAGGCCGATTGAAAAGCATTTGAACCAATTTCGATGCAAAATTCTGAGTCAACAGGACTGATTTTGTAATATCCGTTTTCAATATCTTCAGTGTTGGCACCAAAACCGGTGTTTCCTTCAACACAGATGCCGCAATTATCGTAAAAAGCGTTGCCATTCCATACATTGTTGCAATCGAGTTGGTTGCCGGCATTTGTAAATGTAAAAAGTTCGTGGTCGGCTCCCGATTTATTAACCAGAATGAGGGTTGTTCCGGCATCGGACGAAGCTTCAAAAGCTGCAACAACCAAAGAATCGATACCGGCCGGAGCAATAAAATATTCCTGAGAATCTTCCTTTTTAAAGATTTGAAACAATTGCTTCGAAGCTTCATCGGTCAGAATTACAGAACTACCATTTTCAGTAGATGTAAAACCAAGATACTGATCAGCTCCCCAGTTGTAGATGTAATAGCCATCTTGTTGTTTCTGAAATCGCCATACCTGGTTTGCCGATTCGTTTTGTGCCTGTAACGATATGTTATCGGTAGCTTCGACCACCAACGGTGCATGAACCGACATCATGAAGTAATTTCCGGTACTCATTTTCGACAGGTCTTTTTCAATCATTGTGATGTTGTGAGTTGGGTATCCGTCGGCAAAGTAATACCCTGTATGGGCCGATTGATTGTAGCCTACGTTTTGTGTGGTAATATTCATTCTGTAGGTTGGGTCGTGCATTAAAGTAGGGTTTTTGCGTTCGGTAGGAAACCACGAAGAAAAAATTATTAATTCGCGGTTGTCGCTTGTTCTGAATACCACTTCTTCGCGCCAGTCACCTAAAATGTCAGCCACAAGGTTCGCGTCATCCTTACTGCCGTGAATTGGTGATGCACCATAATACCATCCGTTTAAAATGCGGCCGTGTTTGGCACTTTCAAGCGCCCAGCCTTGTCCTCGCCAGCCTCTTTGTACTTCACCATCGAAATAAATGGGTTGGTTGTATGCATTGTAACTTGTTGTTATTTCGTTTCCGTTGCAGTCGTAATTTGGGAAACCTATGGCTATTACTTCAGAACCCCGGTATCGCGAGTCGATATCGGCAGCCCAGGCTCTTCCCACATCGGCAGAACTTCTAACTTCCCAAATAATTTCACCTGTTCCGGCATCGCGCATCGAGATACCATAAGTGCCGTTTTCATGCGGTTGATAGAACTCCAGACCGGGGCGGTCGGGTATGTGGTCGGCAAGGTGGTTGGCATCGCCATGTCCCATTCTCGTATTGTATAAGCCTGTTCCATCATCGTCAATTGCGGCAGCACCTATAATCAGTTCGTCGTTGCCGTCGCCGTCCAAATCGCCAACCGAAACGGTGTGGTTTCCTTGTCCTCGGTATTCCCTGTATTGAGGATTGTCAGGATCTTCGGTGTCAAAAGTCCAAATGCGGGTTAATTCGCTGCCTCCATCCCACTTGTAGGCTCCCATCCCAATACGGGTGTAAATGCCTCTTAAAAAAACAAGTACGGGGCCAAGGTCTTTGTTGTATAGTACAGCACCTTTCAACGAACTGGCGCGGTGACCGTAATTGTCACCCCAGGTTGCATCGTGCAAGTTGCGCGGGCCAATGGGCGGCCAGTGTTCCGTAGTGGCCATTTCTTCGCCGGTTTCACCATTGAAAACGGTTATAAACTGGGGGTCGTCCATTAATCTACCTGAGGGGCGGTCTATAACCAAATCGTGAGGATAATCGGCAGCCGGCCCTTTTTTGATGTATTTTCCTGTTCCGTCGATTGTGCCCGGCCCTGAAAGGAAAGATACTTCTGCTTTCCCATCCTCGTTCAAATCGTACACCATGAAGTTTAACTTGGCCGTGGTAACGTTTGGACCTGCACTAATTCGCCATAAGCTGTTTCCTTCCAAATCGATTGCTTCAAGAAAGGAATTCATTCCTGTATTGCTTTCCCATTCAAAAACTAACTCGTAGCTGCCATCACCGTTTAAATCGCCGGTACTCATTTCTCCGGGCGTGAATTCAGTGCCTGCAATTACAGGCGGGGCTGGTAGGGATATTCTATTTATTGGTACTCGCGGGCGACCGGAAATATTGGATAAGGGGAATTTGTAAGAATATTCAGAAAATTTACTTTCCATGCCGGGGAAAATTGCCTCAATCTGATAATCGGATGTGATGTTGCCACTATTATCGGTATAATTTGTGGAACCGGTTATTGGCGTGGCGTTAATCTTCTTTCCGTCGCGATAAATGTTGAAATAAATATCGCGCGGGTCGGTTCCAAGCATTCTCCATGTCAAATAAGTACCCGAAGCATCTGTTTGCTCCTGCACCACGAGCGCACGGTTGAGATATTCCATTGGGCGTTGTGCATTGCATACGTTTGTGAAAAACAGTACGATAAAAATGCCGGTTATGATTTGTTTTAAAAAAAGTGTTCTGTTCATGATGTTGTTAATATATAGGTTTAACTACGCTATGCTCCAATTCAGGTTTCAGGTTTCAGGTTTCAGGTTTCAAGTTTCAAGTTTCAGGTTTCAAGTTTCAGGTTTCAAGTTTCAGGTTTCAAGTTTCAGGTTTCAGGTTTCAAGTTTCAGGTTTCAGGTTTGTTTATTTTCGCTGCGATTCAGGTATGTTATGGTTTTTCAAATACCTCAACTTCGGCAATGTTTAAGCGGCTTTTGTCTTCAAACCTTTGTTCGCGTGCCATTGAGTTGTTGGTCATTTCGGCCATGTTGAATTTGCTCTTATTAAAATCGGCTTCACCAATCAGTCGTATTTTAAGTTTATCCATCTCAACGGGTTCTTTAAATTCAACATAATAGAAACCAAGGTTAGGTGATGTCATTCCATTGAAAATAACTTTGTCTCCTGTAGTTATTTCAATCGGATAGCTTGATGTTCGCCATCCGCCAAGTTTCAGCGCTATTTCGCTAACTTTCGCATGTCTTTCCAGTTGGTATTCAATCCAGGCATTTTCTTTTTCGCCCTGGTTCGACCAGTTGGTAGTTTGACGTCCATCGAAACTGTTTTGAGCATCTTCCATTCTTGAGCCGGCTTCTGCGTCAGTTATCTTCACTTGCAAGCGGGTAACTCCGAAAGCTGGTGAGTCGGGTGTTGGTCCTTTTTCGAGATAAACAGGTAGTTTTATGGACTGACTGATTTTGGAGAGGCCATTTTCTACTATTACTGGATGGGTGTTGAGCGACATTTCGGCCGGTTGTAAGCATCCATTTGCTGCTTTGGCTTTGAGCGTTATTTTTCCAGCTTCGGTAAGCGAGCGAATGGCCACCCTGCTGATGCCGGCCTCGACAGGCAGTGTTTTTGACAGAATAAAGTTGTTGGGTCCCTGGGCTATGCCACCGCGCCATTCGGCCGGACCTTCCAGTTCATATTCAATCATGTTGAGAGCAGTGGGGCAGCGCATGCCGTTTTCATCCACTACTTCAACATCGACCAGTGCCACATCTGAGCCATCGGCCAAAACGCCTGACGGTGCTGTATGTAAAGTGAGTTTTATGTTTTCGGGTTTTCCGGCAGTTGCGAGTGTCGTGGTATTCACTATCTCGTTATTTTCGTCGTAACTAATGGCTGTCAGTTCGCCGGGTTCCCATTTTACCTTGTCGAAGGTGAACAGGAAACCGTGTTCTTTTGCAGCAAACCCCAGCGAATGGCCGTTTTGTTTCAATTCAACTTTTTCGCCCGACGAAACAACTGTTACATCTTTTTCAAGCCCCGGATGATAATTCCAGTGGCCAATAATGTGGGCGCTGTGTTCTTCTACATCAACCCATCCGTTCCACATTACCTGGTGGGCGTAAAAGGCATCCTTGGGAATGCGCATGGCATCAACCTCGCCGCTTAAGCGGTAGTTTTGGGTGCCCCGATGGTGGGTATTGGTTTCTGAAAAGATAATGTTAACACCTCCTGAACTAACGCGGTTGCCGGTTCCGGGGCGTTCGCGGTAATATTCGTACCAGCGTTTTACCACATTACGGGCATACTCGTCCATATTTTGGTTGTAAGCACTGGCATCGCCTCCTTTGTATAATGGGCCTACACCGTGTTTGTGAAAGGGCTGGGTGTGGTTATCCCAGTATTTTCTCAGTCCTTCGTCGCGCATATATTCCATGGCCCAAACGGGCATGTCGTCGCTTTTATTGATGTAGAGCATTTCGCCGCCAAATTCTGCAATTTTGCTGTCGAGCATTTCGCGCGAGCCGGCAGCCCTGCCGCCGTGTGGGTCGTATTGGTTGCGAATGTCAACGATATCCTGCATGTGTTCTTCCGAAATACCATCGTTACCGGCTTCGTAAAAAAGGATGCTGGGGTTGTTGCGGTTGTAAATAATGGCATCGCGCATAACTTCGAGGCGTTGTTCCCAGCGCCTGCCTTTAACGTCGCCCTCTGAGTCGCCTGCCGGCATGGCCTGTATTAAGCCAACACGGTCGCAGGATTCAACGTCCTGCTTGCTGGGAGTAATGTGCATCCAACGTACCACATTTCCGTTGCTTTCAACCATCATGCGGTTGGTAAAGTCGCTCATCCAATGAGGAATATTGATACCCAAAGCTGGCCATTCGTTGGTTGTACGTTGGGCATAGCCATGAACCATAATGGGGCGGTCGTTCAGTTTAATCAGGCCTTTTCCGAATTCTGTTTTTCTGAAACCCGTGCGGATTGAAACTTTGTCGATCATTTCACCGTCTTTTTTCAGAATGGTGTGAACGGTATAAAGGTAGCCGTAACCCCAGCTCCAGAAATTCAGATTTTTTACTGAAGCCGATGCTTTGGCTGTTCTTGTTTCACCGGCAGAAATGCTGATTTTTTTACCTTTAAAAGTTTCAATGATCTTTCCATCAAGGTCTTCTATCTGAACTTCATATTCCAACTCAACATCGCTTGCGCTTTCGTTTTTGATTTCGGTTTCGGCATGAATAGTGGCCTTTTGCTTTGCAATGTTGATATCGGTAGCATAAATATACTGGCCGGTAGTACCCAGGTTGCTGTAAAGCGGTAAGGTTTGATAAATATTGCCGGTAAGGTGCAGTTTCACATTTTTATTAATGCCGCCGTAGTTGGCGTTGAAATTCCTGTCGTTCCACTGGTATCGCGAATTGGTTGATTTTTCGCGATAGTCCCACGAATTATCTGTTTTTACAGCAATTACATTTTTGGAATCTCCGTATTTAATAAATTCAGAAATATCGAAGCCAAAAGCCATAATTCCGTTTTCGTGTAACCCGATGAAGTTTCCATTGACATAGACTTCGGCAGCATGTCTCACACCTTCAAATTCAATAAATATTTTCTGATTTTGATGTATTTCGGGCACTTTAAACGTTTTCCGATACCATGCAATTCCTGTTGATAAGTCTTTAATGTCGTTTTTAAAAGCTTCGTCTTCGTTCCAGCCGTGGGGCAGGGAAACCTGTTTCCAAGATGAATCGTTGAATGCGGGGTCAGACGCTTTTTCATCATCGCCAACAAAAACCTTCCATTGGTAATTAAAATTGTACGTTGCCCGGTTGTTCGCGTTTGCTTGTGTGTGCAATGAAAACAAGAATAAGAGGATGAATACTGTTGTGTTTAATTTTCTCATTTTTAATGATTTACTCAAGTTGATTGTTTTGGTATATTTTGTTGTTTTATAAACATTTGCCATACGATTGCCAGTCGGTTGGTATGTTATGATTGTTTTGCTTGTTGTATTCGGTAGGGGTGTTCTCGAAGTAGTTTTTAAAACATCGGGCAAAGTACGAAGGCGACGAGAAACCCACCATGTATCCTATTTCAGAAATGGGACGGTTTTGCTTTATTATTATTTCTGCCGCGGTTTTCAGACGAATAATCCGTATGAATTCTTTGGCGGTATATCCTGTTATGATTTTAATTTTTCGGTAGGTAAAATGTGATGTAACCGACAGCGCATCGCTGAGTGTTTTTACATTGAATTTAGGGTTGTCGATATTGGCATTGATGACGGCAACAGCAGAGTCGATAAAATCTTTTTCGAACGATGAAACCATGATGTCTATGGTTTGTGCAACGCTTTTTCGTTTTATTTTACTGCTTAAGCTATGTTGTATTTTAGCTATGTTGCGTAGTTTACCGGCCAAAATTTCAACATTGAAGGGCGCTTTTACAAAATCAATTACCCCCAGTTTGTAAATTTCTTCAAGGTTGTAATCGATGTTTTTCGAATCGATAAAAACGAGTGGAATATGTGCTGTATTTGTATTTGTTTCAAGCATTTTTGCAAAATCCAACCCGTTTATGCCGATCATCATAAATTCAGACAGAATTAGGTCTGGTGTGTTTTTTTCGATGTATTCAATAACACGTATCCCTTGTTCCAGTATATCTAAATCGAATGTATTCATCAGGGCATGTTTCAGAAAAACCCGGGTTGTTAAATCGTCTTCCAATAAAAGCAGTTTAGGTTTATAATTATTGGGAGTATGTTTTGAGGATTCGTTGTTCGTGCAAAATTTCTTTTTTACATACAACGATGTTTTGCCGTGATTTGTTTTTACCGAATATTCCATAGTTTTTTTGTTAGGTGAAATAAAGCATTCAAAAGTACCTTTAAGCATGCATCAGAGAATATCACAACTTGCCAAAAGCATGTCATATTCTGCCAGACTTAATAGTTTGGACTTTTGGGCTGCATTTTTTCAGAAAAAATACATTTACTTTGATAGTGTAATTCGAAATAAACAAGACCTAACACTTTTTCTATGAGATTAACATTTAATAGAATTATTGGCTTTTTTCTTCTTGTATTTTTGTTTTCAGCCTGCACAAATCATGTAGATATTGAGCGTAAACAGTTGTTCGATTTCGATTGGAAATTTGCCCTGGGTGATTACCCTGAAGCAATTATTCCTGAATTTAACAAGTGCACGCTCATTCCGAAATTGAGGTCGTACAGCTTATTTCCCTTGTTGACCCAATGCTTTGGTCACCCGGTTCGCCCGATTTATACCAGGCTCAAATTTGCTTGAAGCATAAATCGGAAACCATCGATTGTTGTTAAGAGTACTGGAATCGCTGGTGATATTTTTTAAGTGTTGATGAATTATATTTTGTTTGTTCAATTTGAGTTCAGTAAGGATATTTATATTTATATTTAAACTGGTCAAAATAGATTGAAAATATAAGTATTATGAAAAATAAAATTTTGATGTTAATGTTTGTTTTTATTTTTATTTCATGTAATCGAAATAGAGTAGAAGAGATGCAAACAGGTCAGTTCGAACCTACATGGGAATCGCTAGCACAATATGAAACTCCTGAATGGTTCCAAAACGCTAAATTTGGTATTTGGGCACACTGGGGCCCTCAGTGTCAGCCGGGCCAGGGCGATTGGTATGCACGTTTTATGTACGATGAAGGAGGCAGGCAAAATAAATGGCATGTCGAAAACTATGGTCATCCTTCCGAATTTGGCTTTAAAGATGTAATTCATCAATGGAAAGCCGAAAAATGGAATCCCGATTCCCTTGTTCGTTTATACAAACGTTGCGGTGCTCAATACTTTTTTGCTATGGCAAACCACCACGACAACATGGATTTGTGGAACAGCAAATATCAACCCTGGAATTCGGTCAACATGGGGCCAAAAAAGGATATTATTTCGGGATGGGCAAATGCAGCACGCGAGCATAACCTTCCTTTTGGTTTGAGTGTTCATGCAGCACATGCCTGGACCTGGTACGAAGCATCACAGCATGCTGATAAAAATGGTCCGTATGCCGGGATTCCGTATGATGGTAAACTCACGAAAGCCGATGGCAAAGGTCTTTGGTGGGATGGTTATGATCCACAGGATCTGTATGCACAAAATCACCCACTGAGTAAAAACAGCGATGACATCCATGCCATACACAGCCAGTGGAATTGGGGCAACGGGGCTTCAATCCCCTCGAAGGAATATTGCGAGAAATTTTACAACCGTACTGTTGATTTGATTAACCAGTTTAATCCCGATCTGCTTTATTTTGACGATACTGCTTTGCCTTTATACCCTGTAAGTGATGTTGGCTTGAAAATAGCTGCCCATTACTATAACAGCAATATGACTCAAAATAGCGGAAAGTTAGAAGCTGTTTTGTTTGGGAAAATTCTATCAGAACAACAAAAGCAATGCCTTGTATGGGATGTTGAAAAAGGTGCCCCTGATCAAATCCAGGAATTACCATGGCAAACCTGTACCTGTATTGGAGGATGGCACTATGAAAATTGGCGGGGTGAAAGTGGCCGGTATAAACCTGCATCAGAAGTGATCAGAATGCTTGTAGATGTTGTGAGTAAAAACGGAAACCTCCTGCTCAATATCCCCGTGAAGGGTGATGGTTCAATCGATCAGTATGAGGTGAAAGTTCTTGAAGGAATAGCTGCATGGATGGACGATAATAAGGAATCAATTTTTGATACCCGCCCATGGAAGATATTTGGTGAAGGACCAGTAGCTGAGGCTTCAAACCCTATCAAAGCACAGGGTTTCAATGAAGGTATTATTGCGAAGATCACTGCCAGTGACATCCGGTTTGTTCAAAAAGGAGAAACTGTTTATGCAACGGTTATGGGGATTCCTTCAGGTGATGTTCTCATTAAGAATTTAGGTAAAAATAATTTCAAACAAGAAATTGATAAAATCGAATTGTTAGGCAGCAGTGAAAAAGTAAAATGGAAACAAAATGAATCGAATTTATCCATAGAAAGGCCGCAGAATTCGCCCAATGACATTGCCTGGGTGTTTAAAATCTCATTGAAATAATTGGGGCTTGATTTTCGGACTAAGTTGCCCCTCTTTGTTATAGTAAAAAAGCGGCTTCACAAGGCCGCTTTATTCTATTTAATGCCGGTTCCATTATCCCAATGGGTGAATTTGTGCAATATGCCAATGAAAAGAAAGGTACAATTGAATTGAGAATTTATCCTGGTGCTGATGCACACTTTGTGCTTTACGACGACGAACGCGACAATTACAACTACGAAAAAGGAGAATATGCCTAATATTTCATCGGGTGATTTAAAAATTGTTGGGACTTAAACAGGTGGTAATCCTAACTCTTTCAAGAATTCATTGTGTTTGTCCGTATTGGTTTTAATCTTTTCATTGATTGAAGTCAATCTTTCATTTACTTTATTTAAGTCAATTTGTATTTCATCTTCTGCGGTACTCACATATCTCGAAATGTTCAGGTTATAACCATTTTTTTCAATTTCATCCATCGAAACTTTACGAGAATAGCGTTCTATTTCTTTTCTGTATTTGTATGTTTCAACGATATCTCTAATATCATTAGGTTCTTCATTTTCACCTTCTCTCAAAGTATTTTGTCTAGTTCCTTTTTCATAATGTTCGCTGGCATTTATGAACAAAACATCATCTTCCTTTTTACACTTCTTTAATACAAGAATAGATACAGGAATTCCCGTTGAATAGAATAATTTGGAAGGCAATCCGATAACAGTATCGATGTTGTTGTCTTTTAAGAGTTTCGTTCTAATACGTTC
>JAQICD010000004.1 GCA_027858715.1 Prolixibacteraceae bacterium | reverse complement strand
CAACTTCAAAATCACCGGTCGCATAAAAGATATGATCATACGTGGCGGTGAAAATATTTATCCTCGTGAAATTGAAGAATTTTTGTATCAGGTGCCCGGTATTCAGGACGTACAGGTAGTCGGTGTCCCAAGCTCCAAATACGGCGAACAAGTGGGCGCTTTCATCATCCTTAAAAATGGTATGTCAATGGAAGAAGAGGAAGTGCAGGACTACTGCCGTGGCCAAATTGCTCGTTTCAAAATACCTAAATACATTTTCTTTTTAGATGAATACCCGATGACTGCAAGTGGAAAAATACAAAAATATAAACTACGCGACATGAGCATTGATTTGTTAAAGAAAAAAGGTGTCGAGGTAGTGTAACGAATATTTTGGCGGCCTGCGGGCTTTCTACTTGGCATTAGTCATTAGTCATTAGTGAACTAAGTCATTGGTGAATTAAGTCATTGGTGGATTGGTTGATGGTTACTGGTTCTTCAAAATTACAGTCTATCGTCTCATGTCTAAAATCTAACGATCTATTTAGCTTCAATCACCTGTTTTACTTGCTTTTTGGCCATATTAGAATATTGGTAAAGCCATTTGTAAACCGAAGTCCGGCTTATTTTGTGTACCCTACAAATATCCGAAATACATACCAGGTTGTACTGGGGGAACACCCCTATATCCCCTATAGGAGACTTTGGGTAACTGCAATGTGGGTTAATATAATTTATTGGGACTTTTCAATGGTGCATTCGGTTATCGCAGAGTTGAAAAAGCATGGACGCGAGGATATTTCTGTTGTATATTTACGGAGAGTAATCCGACCAAAACATCATATCGAAATTTTTATCGTTTTAATAATCGCTTCTCTCTTTGATGAGCGAAATCAATTTTTATTATTTGCAAATGTTAATAAATGTTAACGTCAAGGCAACCAGTTTTATAGTGAGCTTCGTTTGTTGAATATAATCATGTAAAAATGTTCAGATTGGCTTAACTTTGGTTTATAAACAACTAAAACTAACGATTATGACTGATTTCAATGATTTTATGAACCTGGTTGTTGCGCGTAACCCGGGTGAACGTGAATTTCACCAGGCAGTGAAAGAATTTGTAGAATCTGTATGGGATGTTTACGAGTCAAATCCACGATATAAACAGGCAAAAATACTTGAGCGATTAACTGAGCCCGAGCGAATCCTGATTTTCAGGGTGCCCTGGGTTGATGATCGTGGCGATGTGCAGATTAACCGGGGTTATCGCGTTGAGTTTAATAGTGCATTGGGGCCATATAAGGGTGGCTTACGTTTTCACCCGAGTGTAACGCTTAGTGTTTTGAAGTTTTTAGGCTTTGAGCAAACATTTAAAAATAGCTTAACTACTCTGCCAATGGGGGGTGGAAAAGGAGGAGCAGATTTCAGTCCGAAAGGCAAGTCTGATAATGAGATTATGTGTTTTTGCCAGAGTTTTATGATTGAATTATCGCGGCATATTGGGCCAAATACCGATGTTCCAGCCGGGGATATAGGTGTTGGCGGACGCGAAATCGGATATTTATTTGGTCAGTATAAGCGTATTAAAAATGAATTTACAGGCGTACTTACCGGAAAGGGTATTATGTGGGGAGGTAGCGTTATACGACCCGAAGCTACTGGTTTTGGAGCTGTTTATTTTGCGCAGCATATGCTTCGCGAAATGAATAAGGATTTTGAAGGACTTACTTTTGCTGTATCAGGCTTTGGAAATGTAGCATGGGGGGCTATATCAAAAATTAACGAACTGGGAGGTAAAGTGCTTACCATTTCCGGCCCTGATGGCTATATTTATGATGAAGCAGGAATTTCTGGAGAAAAAATTGATTATCTGCTAGAATTACGACTTTCGAACAACGATGTTGTTGAGCCTTATGCGCATGAATTTGGTGCAAGATTCTTTCCTGGTAAACGCCCATGGGGTCAGCCCGTTGATGTGGCAATACCTTGTGCCTGCGAAAATGAGTTGGATAGGAGTGATGCACAATTATTAATAAATAATGGCTGCATTTTGGTAGCAGAGGCCTCAAATATGGGTTGCACCGCCGAAGCAGCTGAATTATTAAATCATAATATTGTATATGCACCCGGGAAGGCTGTAAATGCCGGTGGAGTAGCTGTTTCGGGACTCGAAATGACACAGAATTCAATGCGATTAAGCTGGACTCGTAACGAAGTGGACGAGCGATTGCATCAAATTATGGGGAGTATTCATGATACTTGTAAAATATATGGTTTGCGAAATGGTAAGATAGACTACGTGATTGGTGCTAATGTGGGAGGATTTATTAAAGTGGCCGAAGCTGTATTGGCTCAGGGTGTTGTTTAATGATAATTTTATTTATATTTTTATGGGCAAACAAAAATTGAAATATGCCTACAACAAAAAAACAACTTGAGTTTGATCGGCAGCTTGATCTGACTGCAATTCGTGAATACAGGCGTACGAAAAATCTGAGAATTATTGATGAGCTGTATCAAAAATATGCATTACTTGTTTACGGAGTGTGCCTGAATCATCTGAAAAAGCGTGATTTGGCAAAAGAAATGCTCGTCCAAATTTTTAAAATTGTTCAGGAACGAATAGCCAAAGCAGATGTTAAGCACTTTAGGGAATGGCTCTATGAACTTACTCTGCAGGAGTGTGCTGATTTTGCAAAGATCAGTTCATCAGAAAATAATTGATATCGGTTTGATTTTGTTGTTTGGTAGTTTAATGCGTTATAACTGGTTTTGTTAATGCCGAAAGAGTATAAAGATAATGGAATGTATTCCGAGCTGTTGCGATATGTTGATAACAGTATGTCGGAAGATGAGCGCAAGCATATTAAGGCGCTTTTAAAAGAAGATTCTTTTTTGAAAGATGCTGTTGATGGCCTCTCATTACTTAAAATTGATGAAATTGAGGATGATGCAAAGTCGTTAAGATTTATAAAGTCGGGGTTTTCAACTCCGAATATCGTTGTCGTTGCCTTGTTTGTAGTAGCATTGGCCGTATTCGTTGTTTTCATGTTATTTTTTAACAAAAAAGAATCGGCAGATTCAGAGGTTGATTCTTTATCAAGCCAGTTTGATTTTGAATCAAGTCGATCGATTGAAGCACCTGAAATATTTGATACTGTTTCATCCGAAATGCTTGTTGCCGATTCTACGACAATGAAGCAGAATCAAATTATTGGCGATAGCCTCCAGTATTCGTTATCAGTCGAGAATGATGATTCAATAGAGGGGGTTGTTAATGATTCAGATTCTAATATTTCCGATTATTCAGTGCAAGATAACACACCAGTAAAGAAGTCAGAAGAAAAACAAAAAAAAGAAAATCCACCTGTATTACTGCAGGATATTAGTAATGAAGAAACAGAGTCTATATCAGTTCAACCTGTAATGGAAGAGCTTGATTATGCCGAGCCCAGGGATTTTAATGTTAAATCGATGTTGAATGAGTCGGTATTGCCATCAGAAGAGCCTGTTTCTATTGATGATTCGAACGAAGAAGAGGGCATGTTAAATGATATGAGCCCGGTAGTTGAACCGCGTACCGGTTTTAATGCAGAACCTGAGCCTTTGGGCGGAAGAGAAGCTTTTGATGAATATGTTGAGAATAATATGCGTTATCCTGTAACTGGCAAGGGACGGAGGGTTGTGAAAGTGGCTTTTACCGTTGGCGTAGATGGAAACTTGTCTGATTTTGAAATATCCCGATCGCCAAATAATGAAGCTTTTGAGCAGGAAGCTGTTCGCTTGATTAGTGAAGGTTCCAGATGGTCTCCTGCTGTAAAAGATGGAATACCGGTTAAAGAAACAGAGGAATTGCGTTTTGTTTTTAAGCAGTAAAAAATAAATTTCTGAATATAAAAAAACCATGGATTATTGTTTCCATGGTTTTTTATAACATCAAATTTTCAAAATTCAGAAACTGTTTAATTTTTGTTTTTGGAAGACACAAAAACATACCGAAGGATAAAACTTAAGCAGTTTCTTAGTCTTTAGGTAGTTCTACTCTTAAAAAAAGCTCTTTTAATTGCTCATCCGATATTTGCGATGGTGCATCATTCATTACATCTCGTCCTGTATTATTTTTCGGAAATGCAATGACGTCTCTTATTGAGTCGAGGCCTGCAAAAAGGCTTACCAGCCGGTCGAATCCAAATGCGATTCCAGCATGAGGAGGTGCGCCATATTTAAAAGCATTCATAAGAAATCCAAATTGAGAATTTGCTTGTTCTTCGGTAAATCCGAGAAGCTTGAACATTTTTGATTGGAGAGCACTATCATAAATACGAACAGAGCCACCGCCAATTTCAACGCCATTGATCACAAGGTCGTAAGCGTTGGCTCTGACTTTATCAGGGGCGTTTTCGAGTAGTTCAATGTCCTCGGGTTTGGGTGCAGTAAACGGATGGTGCATCGCATAATATCGCTGTGTGTCGTCATCCCATTCAAGCAGAGGAAAGTCGGTTACCCACAGTGGGTTAAATTTGGTTTTATCAATAAGTTCAAGCTGACGCCCCATTTCGAGCCTTAATTCACACATTTGCTTCTGGGTTTCAAATTTGTCTCCTGATAAAATTAATAAGAGGTCGCCAGGTTCTGCCTGGCATTGGTTTGCCCATTTTTCTATATCTGTACTATCATAAAATTTGTCAATTGATGATTTAAAGGTTTCATCAGAATTATATTTTACATAAACCAAACCCTTAGCTCCAATTTGCGGACGTTTAACGTAATTGGTAAGTGCATCAAGTTGTTTTCGACTGTATTCAGCAGCACCTTTGGCGGTAATAGCTACAATGTATTCAGCATTGTTGAATATGCCAAAATCTTTACCTTTAGCTATATTTGTGATGTCGTTAAACAACATTTCAAAACGTGTGTCGGGTTTGTCGCTGCCATATTTGTCCATTGCTTTGGCATAAGGAATACGTGGAAATACTCCTGAATCGATGTCTTTAATCTCTTTAAACAAATGGCGTGTTAAGCCTTCGAATGCATCCAAAACATCTTCTTGCTCAACGAACGACATTTCGCAGTCAATCTGGGTAAATTCAGGCTGCCTGTCGGCTCTTAAGTCCTCATCCCTGAAGCATTTTACAATTTGATAGTATTTGTCGAAGCCTGCAACCATAAGCAATTGTTTGAAAACCTGTGGGCTTTGCGGTAATGCATAAAATTCGCCGGGATTCATGCGCGATGGCACAACAAAATCGCGTGCCCCCTCAGGGGTTGATTTCATCAAAACAGGTGTTTCCGTTTCGATAAAATCAAGCGAGTCGAGGTAGTTTCTTATTAATATTGCCATTTTGGAGCGCAAAACAAGATTTTCACGCACTGTTTCCCGACGTAAATCTAGGTAGCGATATTTCATTCTAAGCTCGTCACCACCGTCAGTGTCAGTTTGAATGGTAAACGGAGGCGTTTCGGCTTTATTTAATACTTTAATGCTTTTTATATCAATTTCGATTTCGCCTGTTGGTATTTTATTGTTTTTGCTTTGGCGTTCCAGTACAATGCCATTGGTTTGTATAACAAATTCGCGACCCAACTTGCTTACAGTTGCTTTTAAATATTCAGTTGCTTTTTCATCAACAACAAGTTGCGTAATGCCATAACGGTCGCGCAAATCGATAAAAGTCATTCCACCTAGTTTTCTGAGCCTTTGTATCCAGCCGCTTAAGGTTACTTCGTTGCCTTTATGGCTTATTCTGAGTTCACCGCATGTGTGTGTTCTGTACATATTTCAATGGTTTATAATATTTTGCTGCTAAAATAGTAAGAAATGACAAACCATACAGATGTTTGATGTCATTTTTATATCGATATTTAGGCAATATGAATTATGCACAAATGACAGGATGCCATTTAGCATGATGAAGTAAAGACTAATCAGAAATATAAACTGTTTTTATATAAGCTTTAAAAACAGTAAAGTAAAGCTTAACAGATAAACCATCCAAATAGCTAATGTTGAAAAAACAACTTTATACATTGGAAACTGTTTTTTAACTGTTGTTATCCCCTGGTGTACAATGCTTAACACGGCTATTTAATTTTAATAATAATCAAAACCATTTTTCTCTGTCATAAAAATAGATAAAATGATTCTTTATGCAAATGATGTACTACTTAATTTGATGTAAAAAAATATTTATACAACATGTTTTTTGTGATTTTATTAATTTTTGACAATTGTGGTTAAAGTTTAAAGAGAATGAATCATCAATTGTTATTCAGAATGCATTTCTTTGCTTAAATTTATTTGTTTCAAATAAGCACTGGAAAAACAGTTTTAAAAATGGAGGTATGATTACAGCGTTTTCAGACGAGTATTTTATGCGTAAAGCATTGAACGAGGCAAAAATAGCTTTCGAAAATGGCGAAGTGCCTGTGGGGTGTGTTATTGTTTCAAATAATACGATAGTTGCCCGGGCGCACAATTTAACTGAGAAATTATCGGATGTTACTGCTCATGCCGAAATGCAAGCCATTACAGCTGCTTCCGGTTTTTTAGGAGGAAAGTACTTAAACGATTGTACAATGTTTGTAACGCTTGAGCCATGTGCCATGTGCGCAGGGGCATTGGGGTGGTCGCAAATTGGTAAAATTGTATATGGTGCCACTGATCCGAAGCGAGGTTTTTCTCTTTTTGCGCCACATGCATTACATCCTAAAACTGAATTGGTAAAAGGGATATTGGCAGATGAAGCCATACGATTGATTAAAATATTCTTTGAATCGAAACGTTAAAAATATGATTATTTAAATAAGTTGGTTTTTTATGTCATTAATAGTCAGTATATTTAAGGTGATATTTATATTATTAACCCTTATTTAAATTAAAAATGAAGCCTATTACTTACCAGGTCAGCATTCGCGTTTTTATAAACGAGATGATGACATTTTACAAAGACGACCCTCGACTGGGTACGCGTGAAAATCCTTATAAAGCAGACATGTTTTATGAAGTGCTTTCTCCTTATGCCCATTTTTATGGGCCATTGAGAAATATTCTCATATTCGAGAAAAATTCGGTTTATATCTGGACCTTAGAAACTGATACCGGTCGAAAACTTCGATTTTCATCCAATGATGATGTATCTGAAATGGATTTGGAAATGATAACCGATAGTCCATCTGAAAAGAAATGGAAAAAGGTATTTATTAACCCTCCCAAAATGCAAAGTGGTGGCAAAATTAAACTAAAAAGTAAGTCAAAGTCATCAAACGAATTCAGCCTCGAAACTACTGGAGATATTAAAAGTGGTGGACGTATTAAGTATTCATTCCTATTTGAATTTGAAGATGAAGACGGGAATACAAAGTACGGTATAGTCGATCCGAACGGCGATACGTATCCACCTCCACCACCGCCATATATTCCTTTATTAGTAGAGCCTTAAATTCATGACAGATTCTAACGTTATAACGATTATACGCAGATGAAGTTTTTGCTGCTAAATGCTTTAATATGCTTAATTATCGGGGGGTATTCGTTATCCCCCGGTTTTGTTGATTCAATTTCATTTGAACTTGGGAAAGGGGAGCTTTCGGAAGAGGAAATTGTACAGTATTTGCTTGAACTTAGTTATCAAAACCAAGATGAACCAATGAAAGCAATTGAGTATGGGAAAAATGTAATTGCAATAGCGAAAAAAAACGATATGAAAAGGCAACTTGCTTATGCACATGGATATGTAGGAATGGCAGAATTGCGTTTGGGTAATCATCGAAAGGGAATTGAGCATTTTATTAAATCGGCCGAGTTATTTCGCGAATTAGGACTATATCAGGAGGAAGGTTATGCATTAGGATCTATCGGAACAGCCTTTCAAAAACAAGATGATTTGCCTAATTCAATTAAATACAACCAACAATGTCTTGACCTGTTCGAGCAGGCTGAAGATACTTTCTTTATTGCTAATACCCTTCTTAATATTGGGGAGGCTTACAGAGTATTCGGGATTACTGATAGCGCAGAGCTTTATTATGATGAATCTATGAAGTGTCTGAATTTACTTGAGGGTAATCCCTCGGTTGTTAAACGAAAAGCTTTGTTAAATGGCAACCTGGGTTTGCTGCATGTGGGAAAAGGTTTGTTAGACAAGGCAGAAACAGAACTTGAAGCTGCTTATTTTTATTTTGAACACGACAATTCTTTGCGTACAACTTTTATGAGTAACCTTGGGCGGGTGTATTATATGAAAGGAGATACACTTAAGGGGATTGAATATATGGCCAAGGCATACGAAATTGCATCGCAGGAAAATTTGAAAGTGCAGTCAAAAGATATAAGCTTACAGTTGTCTGAGGCATATGAGAAAATGAATGACTACCAAAACTCATTGTCATTTTATAAACGTTTTAAAATGTATAATGACAGTCTGAAGGATATTTTCAACTGTTCGTGAAATGGAAAAGATGCAAAGCCGTTTCGAATTAAATAAAAAGGAAGAGGAGATTGATGCTTTAAGCTGGCTAAATAAATTACAGCGTCTTCTGGCATATTTTTTAGCCAGCGGTATTGTTGTGTTTTTGGTGCTTGTGTTTTTGTTGATGAGGAAAAATCAACGGATTAGTGAATTTAACCATCGTCTTAACTTGCAAAAACAGCTATTGGAGAATAGTGAAAAAGAAAAATCGTTGCTTCTAAGAGAGTTAAATCATCGTGTAAAAAATAACCTGCAAATGGTTTCAAGTTTATTAAATCTTCAGGCACGACAGTTGGATGGTCATCCTGCTGCCGAGGCTTTAAAAGCAGGCCGGTACAGGGTCGAAGCTCTTACATTGATTCATCAGAAATTATACCGGGAAGATGTTGAAACAAAAATAGATTTGAAAGAATATGTTGATGAACTATCCAATAACCTTGTAATGAACTTTGGTCAAAATTTCCAGCTTAACCTTGAACTCGATTCCATGTTAATTAAAATTGACAGGGCAATTCCTGTTGGCTTAATTATAAACGAACTTGTTACAAATGCCCTTAAATATTCAGGTGTTAAACAGGTGTTTCCAGTATTGAGCATCATCTTAAAGCATAAAGATGGAAAAGGAATTATCATAATAAAAGATAATGGTGAGGGCTTATCCGATGATTTTGATTTTACAAAAACGACTTCTTTTGGTATAAAATTAGTAAATTCGTTGGTCAAACAGCTGAATGGCACTATTGAGTGGGATAACCAGGGGGGAACTACATGGAATGTTTCCTTCGATATAGCCAATTAATCTAAATATTTATGTCGAAAATAAACATTTTAATAGTAGAAGATGAATTCATGATTGCAGAAGACATTGCAATGCGATTAACCGATTTTGGTTATAACGTTGTGGGTCATGCCGATTCGGCATCAAAGGCTATAGGAATATTAGAAAGCCACCCCGTTGATTTAGTTCTTGTTGATATTAATATTGCGGGTGAAACCGATGGTATAGAACTAGCTTCAATAATTAATGATAAGTTTAACCTTCCATTTATCTTTTTAACATCGCTGGCTAGTAAGAGTATTGTTGATAGAGCATTGAAAACAAATCCATCGGCTTTTTTGCTCAAACCGTTTAACGACAGGCAGGTACAGGTATCTATTGAGTTGGCTCTACGAAACTTTGAAAATCGGGAACCTGCAACTGGAGTAAATGAACCGGCTATAAATGAAAAATACAGCAATGCAAACCTTATTGCAATGAGAGATAGTTTATTTTTAAAAAAAGATTCGCATTTTGAGCGGATCAGGTTTAGCGAAATTCACTATCTCGAAGCTGAAAGTAACTACACTACATTGGTTACTGATTCAGGTCGTTTCATGTATTCATGTGTGTTGAAAAACTTTGAAGAGCGGCTTCCCAAAGATGTATTTTTAAGGGTACATCGTTCATTTCTTGTAAATATGAATATGATTACAGGTTTTGAAGGAAAATATTTGCATCTAGGCCAAAGTCGTATTCCTGTAAGCCGAAAAAGGCGAGAAGAAATGCTCGGGTTTTTTGATGTAATTTGAAGATACGGTTTTATTTAGAATTTCCTCAGTTGTTATAAATGCTCAAAATGCACCGGTGACATAAGGTAATGATTAATTTTATCGATTAAAGCCTTTGTGTGTACTGGTTTTGATATGTATTCGTCCATCCCGGCATTTAAGCATGCTGCTTTTTGTTCCCTGTAAATGTTTGATGTAATCGCAAATATAGGTATGTGATGTCCTTTTTCAAGAAGCCTGATTTGTTTTGTTGTTTCAATGCCATCCATTTCAGGAAGCTGAATATCCATTAAAATTAAATCATAATTATTTTCACTAATTTTATTCAGTGCTGAAAAACCGTTGTTGGCGAAATCAACATCAAAATGACCTTCTAGGTTATATCTCATTAGTAGTCTGTTCCCCGCATTGTCTTCGACTACTAAAATCTTTTTTTTAGCATTCATTTTATTCGTATGTGATACTTAAAATGTTATTATTTTTTCTCCAATTACAAATGTACGTACAATATCATTAAATGTAAATAGCTTTTGATAGTGTAGTGTAATAAAAATTCTAATTTTGAACCGTTTTAAAAAAATATATATAAAGTATGAGTGACGATAAGCAGATAATTTTTTCAATGTATAAGGTGAGTAAGGCTTACTCACAACAAAAACAAGTTATTAAAGATATTTCGCTGTCTTTTTTCCTCGGAGCGAAGATTGGGATTATTGGTTTAAACGGTTCGGGTAAATCAACCTTGCTGAAAATAATTGCCGGTATCGAAAAGTCGTATAATGGTGAAGTGGTGTTTTCGCCGGGATATTCGGTTGGCTACCTGGAACAGGAACCCATGCTCGACGACTCTAAAACTGTTCTTGAAATAGTACAGGAAGGTGTTCAGGAGACGATGGATCTTTTAAAAGAATTTGAAAACATTAATAAGCAATACGAGTTGCCCGACGTTTATGAGGATCCCGATAAAATGGAGAAACTTATGAACCGACAGGCCGGTTTGCAGGAGCGAATTGACCAAACCGATGCATGGAATATCGACAATAAACTTGAACGAGCTATGGATGCCCTTCAGTGTCCCGATGGCAAGGAGAAAGTATCGGTTCTTTCGGGAGGTGAAAGGCGTCGGGTGGCATTGTGTCGTTTGTTGCTTCAGCAGCCCGATATTCTTTTGCTTGACGAACCAACCAACCATCTCGATGCTGAATCGGTACAGTGGCTTGAGCAGCATTTGAAGTTATACCGGGGTACGGTTATATGTATTACGCACGACCGTTATTTTCTCGATAATGTTGCCGGGTGGATTCTCGAACTTGACAGGGGCGAAGGTATTCCCTGGAAAGGAAATTATTCTTCGTGGCTCGATCAAAAAGCCAAACGCCTTGCGCAGGAAGAAAAAGGCATGTCGAAACGAAGAAAAACTCTAGAGCGCGAGCTGGAGTGGGTGCGCATGGCTCCAAAGGCAAGGCACGCAAAGTCGAAGGCGCGCTTAAGTGCTTATGAATCGTTAATGAACGAAGATATTAAGGAACGCGAACAAAAGCTTGAGATTTTTATACCCAACGGACCAAGGTTGGGCGATAAAGTAATTGAAGCACATGGTGTGTCAAAAGCTTTTGGAGAAAAAATTCTTTTCGAAGATTTGGAGTTTACCTTACCACCAAATGGCATTGTTGGAGTGATTGGCCCTAATGGTGCCGGAAAAACCACATTGTTTCGGATGATTATGGAAATGGAAAAGCCCGATGACGGAATTTTTTCGGTTGGCGAAACAGTTCAGTTGGGGTATGCCGACCAGTCGCACTCAGATATAGATCCCGAAAAAACAGTTTACCAGGTTATATCAGGTGGACAGGATGATGTAATGGTAGGCGGACGAATGTTGAATGCCCGTGCTTTCGTATCGAAATTTAATTTTGGTGGTTCCGACCAGGAAAAAAAGTGTGGCATACTATCGGGGGGTGAACGAAATCGCCTGCATTTGGCGCTTACTTTAAAATCGGGCGCAAACGTGCTTTTGCTCGATGAGCCTACTAACGATATAGATGTAAATACCTTGCGTGCACTTGAAGAAGGACTTGAGAGTTTTGCAGGTTGTGCTGTTGTTATTTCGCACGATAGGTGGTTTTTAGATCGAATTGCTACACATATTCTTGCTTTTGAAGGCGATGCTCAGGTGAAGTTCTTCGAGGGATCGTTTACCGAGTATGAAGAAAATAAAAAGCAAAGGCTGGGTAGTATTGAGCCACGCAAATTCAAATATAAAAAACTTGTTAAGTAATTCTGATTTTGACAAACTGGCAGTCCTTATTTTTGGACTGCTTTTTGTTATCTAACCGTCATTTAAAAATAACAAGATGCAATATAATTATAAACGTTCAAACTCATGAAGAAGTCAGTTATTATCTGGATTGTTATAGGTGTAGTTGCCTTGATTTTGTTTAGTGGATTCAGAAGTACTTATAACCGCATGGTCACAATGGAAGAAGCTGTTACAGCTCAGTGGTCGCAGGTGGAAAATGTGTATCAGCGTCGTGCCGATTTGATCCCGAACCTGGTTGCTGTTGTAAAGGGTTATGCATCTCACGAGCGCGAAACTCTTGAAGGAGTTATTAATGCACGGTCAAAAGCTACGGGAGTTAATATTAATGCCGAAAACATCGATGAAAACTCAATACAAAAATTCGAACAGGCACAGGCCGGTTTAACTTCGGCCTTAAGCAGACTGATGGTTGTGGTTGAGCGTTATCCCGATCTAAAAGCAAATCAAAACTTTAGAGATTTACAGGTGCAACTCGAGGGAACTGAAAACAGAATAACAAACGAACGTAAAAAATTTAACGATGTAACTCAGTCGTATAATACCTATATCAGAAATTTTCCGCAAGCAATATATGCCAATATGTTTGATTTTGAAAGAAAGGCTTATTTTGAAGCAACTGTAGGAGCAGATGTAGCTCCTGAAATTGAATTATAAATATTTAGTTATGACTAAACCATCCGATTTTTTTTCTGAAGAAGAAAAGAAAATTATTATAAATGCCATAAAGACTGCCGAGTTGAATACTTCGGGAGAAATACGTTTACACGTTGAAAAAAAATGTCCCGAAGATGTAATGGATAGAGCGGCTCATTGGTTTAAAGAGCTGAAAATGCATAAAACCGAAGCGCGCAACGGTGTGCTTTTCTATATCTCGACCGAAGATCATAAATTTGCAATTCTTGGTGATATTGGTATAAATGCCAAGGTTGAAGAAGGGTTCTGGAATTCGACACGCGATTTAGTGCTTAGTTTTTTTGAAGATAATAAATTTGCAGATGGTCTTAAAGTGGGAATAATTCAGGCCGGGTTACAGCTGCAAAAGTATTTCCCTTATCAGAAAGATGATGTTAACGAGCTGGATGATGAAATCTCATTTGGCAAATAAAAAAAACAGCAATGCGAAAGATAATTATATTCTTATTTGCCTTTTTTATTTACGGTGTTTCTGCTGCCGATGATTTACCGCAAAGGCCACAGCCTCCAACACTGGTGACGGATATTGCCAATGTGTTTTCAGATTCGGAGCAATCATCTTTAGAAAAAAAACTAGTTGATTTTTTTGCTTCCACTTCAACCCAAATTGCAGTGGTTTCGGTTAACGATTTAGGAGGGAATGATATTTCTGACTATGCTTTCCGGCTTGGTGAAAAATGGGGTATAGGAAGCGATGAATTTAATAATGGCATCCTTATTTTAATAAAACCCAAGCAAAATGGCAGTGATGGTCAGATTTTTATCGCTGTTGGATATGGGCTCGAAGGGGCTGTGCCCGATATTGCTGCAAATAGAATTGTTGAGCAAGAGATGATTCCTTCATTTCGCCGTGGTGATTACTATGCAGGTGCCGATAAGGCAGTTTCGGTACTGTTTGATTTAACAAGAGGAGAATACACTGCTAAACAATATGTTGAAAAAGGAAAAGGTGGTTTTAACCCTTTCATTCTTTTTATAGTAATCTTTTTTGTTTTCCCGGTTTTATTTGGTCGTCGTCGAAGAAATATTTATTCTACAGGAGGGCGAAGCAGTTTGCCTTTCTGGTTGGCTATGGGGCTAATGGGCAGTTCGCACAGAGGGCATTCAGGAGCTTTTAATAACTTTTCAAGTGGCAGTGGTTCGTTTGGGGGAGGTAGCTCTTTTGGTAGTTTTGGGGGTTTTGGCGGCGGTAGTTTTGGTGGCGGCGGTGCCGGAGGCAGTTGGTAGCTAAGTGAACGCATTGTGCCTATATGTAAAATTGTCCTAATTCATCATAATTTATTCGATAAACGAACGTTATCTTTTCTGTATCTTTGTACGCATGCTTAAATCTATTTATTTCATATTCATATTCGTCATAATAGTCGATGTTTCTTACGGTCAATTAAAGTTGTCCGGAGGAGGTGGCGGAAGTAATACAAACTCTGCGAATACAGAAAAAGAGGATGAAAAGGAACAGATCAATGTGAAATCTGAAATCAAAACCTGGAAACTTTCAAAACAATTCAGTATTGCTGATTCAGTTGCGCTCGATTCCTTAACATTGAATTTCCACACATATAATCCCATATTTAAACACAGTATATCAAATACATATTTAGGATATCTTGGGTCTCCTTATGTATCGAATGTGTTTTTTAAGCGTGATAACAGGAACGATGATTTTTATTTTTTACGAAATTTGAGTGCCTATCGTCGAACAATCGACGAGGTTGTATATTACAATACAACAACGCCTTATGCTGTGCTTAAATATTCACAGGGAAGTCAACTGGGAGGAGGAACCGAACAAACCTTTAAAGCATTTTTCACCCAAAATATCGATTCTTTAACAAATTTCGGATTTGATTACGATGTAATTAAAACACCCAGTCAGTATCTTAATCAGGGAGTGCTGAATAAATACCTGAATGTATTTGTTTCGCGAAATTCGCCGAGGTATAATGGTTATTTATCTTTGATTAACGGAAGTAATAATCTAACTGAGAATGGAGGAATTCCGTTTAACTCTTTTAGGCGAAACTTACGGCCTTCTGATCTGCCTGTTAACTTAGCCAGTGCGATTCAGTCCGATAATAAATCATTCAATTTGTTTACCTCGCACGAGTATTTAATGGGGCAATTGCCATTCTTCGAGCGTGATACTATGAATGTTGACAGTGTTGAAGTTGAGAAGTTTCGACCTGTATATTCGGTTCAATACTCGGCTGAGTTTTCAAATTTTAAACGTTATGTGAATGAAGTAAGTGCAAACACTGCATTTTTTGATACAACATTAATAGGTTCCAGTAATCATACCGATTCAGTATTTTACAAACGTTTTCATCATATTTTTCAGTTGAATGCTTTTGAGAATGAAGAACGTAAATTTACTTTTGGGAAACGAGCATTCATCGAAAATGAAATTGTACAGGCAAAGCATCCAATAGGAAAGGGGCAACGGCAATACAATTATTCTAACTTATATGTTGGTGGCGAAATATATAGAAGCTTAAGTGATTTTTGGACATGGGATGTCAACGCCCGTTTTACCATTTTAGGGCGAAATCTGGGCGATGCTAAAATCGAAGGTCGTCTCGAAAAGCCGTTTAGATTTAAAAACGATACGGTTTTGGTTAAACTAAATGGTTGGTACAGCGATTTTTCGCCCAATATCTTTCAGGAACATTGGTACAGCAATCATTTTAAATGGGAAAATGATTTTAGGAAACAGCACGAAGTGTATTTAAAATCAAAAATTGATTATCCAAAGTATAACTTATCCGCGGGTACAGATTATGCACTTTTCAGCAATTATTTATACAACAATGCAAATGCAATGCCCGACCAGTTTGCGGGAGAGTTTTCGGTTTTTAGCGTTCATGTTGAAAAGCTTTTTAACTTTTGGCGTTTTGGTTGGCACAATAAAGCTGTTTGGCAAGTTTCGTCGAATAACTCTGTGTTAAAATTACCAGCCTTAGCTTTATATTCGAGTCTTTATTATTCGCATTATTTGTTTAAAGTGATGCAAATACAGCTAGGTGCTGAGGTTTACTTTCATTCAAAGTTTGAGGCCAATGCTTACGAACCTTCTACCAGTCAGTTTTATATTCAAAATGAAATGGAAACAGGCGGTTATCCTATGGCGAATTTATTTTTTAATGCAAAACTTAAACGAACGAGTGCTTTTGTACAGCTTATGCATGCCAGCAGTTTTCAGTACCTGAACTTTGGCGATTTCTACAGCGCTGTGCCTTACCCACTGGAGCAAATGGCTGTACGCTTTGGTTTTTATTGGACTTTTTATGACTAAGCTCATATTTCGTGAATGTTAATTTTGACCAATAACCCATCTAACATTGTGATTATCTTATATTTTTGACGTTACTTCGTATAGAATTTACAACAGGCAATTGAACCATTATACATGCCAAGTGTTGTATGGTATTTTGCCCTTTCCACATAAAGAAGGAAAGTTATTGTTGAACGAAAATCGAAGGTTTGAATAAACTTTTATTGACATTTTTAATCGCGTTTTTGATTCTGCCCGCCTGTAATTACATTGGTGGTGAAAAAAATCAGGTCGAAAACAAGGTTGCTCCTCAAAACACCCCTGTTGATGATTTAAAACGCATCAATGATGAAAACAAACTCAAAGTTGTAGTTGACTATAGTTCAACCAGCTATTTTGTTTACAAAGGACAGCCAATGGGCTTTCAGTACGAATTGCTGACAGCACTTTCCAAAGAACTGGGGGTTGAACTTGACCTCCATGTAAGCAACAACCTTAACGAAGCTTTTGATGGATTAAGGAATTCACGTTTCGACCTGATTGCACAGAATCTTACAGTGACTAACCAGCGCGGTAAATCGGTAGGATTTACCAAACCTTTATTGGTAACGCGTCAAGTGCTTGTACAGCGTGCCTTTGTCGATTCCGATGAAGAACAAGCCGGTGTTGACTATGTCGAATCGGTAATTGAGTTATCCGGGAAAACGGTTTACGTACCCAATAATTCAGCCTATGTACAACGCCTTAATAATCTTGCTGAAGAGATTGGCGGAAATATTCGTATTGTTGAAGACTCGATATATGGTGTTGAACAATTGATAGCACTGGTTGCATCGGGAGAAATTGATTATACGGTTTGCGATGAGAACATCGGGTTGGTTAATCAGCATTATTATCCCGATATTGACATTTCGGTACCTGTAAGTTTTGAACAAAATCTGGCATGGGGTATTCCTAAGAATTCACCACAGTGGAAAGAATATCTGGATAACTGGCTTGCTGAATATCAGAAAACCAGTGAATATCACTACCTGTATAGAAAATATTTTACGGGCAGCCGTTCTGTTAATATGGTTCGTAGCGAATACAATTCAATCACAGGAGGTAAGATTTCTGAGTACGATGAATTGGTGCGCGAAATTGCAGCCGGATACGGATGGGACTGGCGTTTAATTGCTTCGGTTATTATGCAGGAATCGCGCTTCGATAAATATGCCGAGAGCTGGGTCGGCGCAATGGGACTTATGCAGTTAATGCCGGCAACAGCCGCACAATATAATATCGACGATATTGTAAATCCTCGCGAAAATATCAGGGGCGGGTTAGAATACCTGACATGGCTAAACGAAATTTTTAAACCCATCATTGAAGATGACAGCGAGCGCTTGAAGTTTGTACTTGCATCGTATAATGTAGGTATTGGACATGTTATGGATGCCCGGAAACTAACAATGAAATACGGAAAAAACCCATCGGTATGGCATGATAACGTTGATGTTTTTATTTTGAAGAAAACATTGCCCGAATATTATAACGACCCCTTGGTTCGATGGGGTTATTGCCGGGGTAGGGAGCCATATAACTACGTTAAAAAAGTACTTAAACGTTATCAACATTATCTCACTGTTCTGCCCGATGAGAATAATGTAGCCTTAGTATCTCTTCCAGTTCTGCAAGAATCATTGAGGTAGCACCCCATATTATTTCATTATCGATATAATAACAGGGTACTTCGATATTGTTTCCTGCAATTTTTATGGGTTTATAGGTGCGAATATAATTGCTGAAAATTGCATTAAGCGGCACACTTATTAATCGGTCAACTTCATCTTTATTGATTTTCAGGTGCAACATGTTTTTTATAAACCCAATGTGCGGTGTTATGATGTAATTGCTTACCGGAATGTATAAATCTGTAAGCCGGCCTAATGTTTCAATCTCACTGGCAACGATGCCAATTTCTTCGTAGGTTTCGCGTAAGGCTGTTGTGCGTGTGTTTAAGTCAGCGTAATCATACTTTCCGCCCGGAAAACTTATCTGACCGGGATGATTTTTTAGCTTGTTGTTACGTTTTGTGAAGCAGATATACAGCTCGTTATTTTGATAAAAAAGAGGAATCAGTACGGCGCTTTTTCTAGGTATTGTATTCAGTGGTATGTCGAGTTTGCGACCCAGAGGCGACATACCCGCATGTGCTTTTGAACCTGGTAATTTTTGTAAAAGTGCCGCTTTGATAATGGCCGGAGATATTTCATTCATTTTTATATTCGACATAAATTCAACGGTTATTCAATTGATATAGCCTCGATAGGCGATATTTTCGAAATCAGCATTGAGGGTATTATTATCATTAGCAGTATGGCTGTAATAGTACCAATATTTAGAAAAATAATGTAGGGGAAGTTAAAATATATCGGAACGGTATCTATATAGTACGATGCAGGATCGAGCTTGATGATACCGGTGGAATATTGAATAAAGCAGATGCCAATACCGGCAATGTTGCCCCAAAGCAAGCCGCGTGCCGACAAAAGTGTTGTGAGGTAGATGAATATTTTTCGCACTTTAACATTCGGATAGCCCAGCGCTTTAAGTATGCCTATCATTCGGCTTCGTTCAATAATAATAATTAAAAGCCCCGATATCATATTGATTCCGGCAACGGTTAACATCAAAAACAGCAAAACCCATACATTCATGTCGAGAACAGAGAGCCAGTCGAAAATCATAGAATATTTTTGTTTGATGGAATATACCCTAAGCATCGAGCTTTCTGTGGCATTATTCATGGTTAATTCTCTTAAAGTATAATATACTTCGTCGAGCAATTCGAAATTGTCTATGTTCAATTCGTAACCGCTAATTTCAGATTTATGCCATCCGTATAACGACTGAACCTGCCTTAGGTCGCCAATTATGTATAATTCGTCGAATTCCGACATGCTGGTGCTGTAAATACCCGAGATAATAAACCGTCTGGGGCGGGGAGCCGACTCACCATCGTTGTAAAAATAGCAATACAGCTTATCACCAGTATCGAGCTTTAATAATTGTCCAATTTTTTGAGAAATAAGTACTTCTTCGGTTTGTTTGTCGTCGGTAATCTGTGGTAGGCTTCCTTTAATAAGGCTGTTGTTGAAAAACGACAGGTCGTAACGTGCATCAACTCCTTTAAGCACAATTCCGTGTATGGCATCTTCGGTTTTAATAATACCTGGTTTAATGGCAAACTGCTGTATGTGTGTTACATGTGGTGTTTCAAGAAAATTCGAAATTAAATTCGAATCGATGGTTACGGGATTGGTTTCGAACGAGAGATTCGAATCGAAATTAACAATCTGAAAATGGGTGCCGAACCCGATTACCTTACTCCTTATTTCGTTTTTAAACCCCAGTAAAATAGCAACAGAAACTATCATTACTGCCAGCCCCAATGATATGCTGGCAACGGCAATTGAAACAATTTTGTTTGAAATGCCTTTTCGGTTACCTTTTTGGGAAAATACCCGTTTTGCTATAAAAAATTCGGTGTTCAATGTGTGTTTTTTTAGTTAACTGTTACCCCGCAAGGGGTTGTAATTCCTGTTTATTATGGGTATTAAAATGAGGCATATTCCACCACAAACAACAACCATAAGATTCATACTCGAATGTGCCAAAAGCGCAAATATTTTCCCGTTTGTACTTTCAATGCCATATAAGCCTAGTGCATTTTCAACCATAAAATGCCATGCGCCTATTCCGCCCTGAACCGGAACTACCATGCCAAAACTTGCCAGTACAAAGGTTAATAGCCCGGCCAGAGGAGGTAGGTGACTTGTGAAGTCGAAGCTGAAAAATACGGTGTAAAGCATCAAATAGTACATAAACCATATAAAAATGGTGTGGGCAATGTACGCTTTGTATCGTTTCATCGATAAAACCGACTTTATGCCTGATGCAAAATCGTATAGTATGGCTTCGAATTTGTTTCTTTTACCTCTTTTTTTTGTAATCCGGATGTAAATTACCAGGGACACTATTGTACCGATCAGCAATATCCATAAAAGTGGTGATTTAAACAAATTTTGCAGGTTCTCGGTAATCTGTGGGTTGTTTTTTCCAAATATTACAATTTGGTCGAATTGAAGAATAAATGCCATTAACAAAATTAAAAGCAGCATTATCATGTCAATTATTCTTTCGGTTACAACCGTGCCAAATAACTTCGAAAATGGAATTTTTTCATATTTCGTAAGTAAGCCGCAACGGGCAAATTCGCCCATGCGGGGGAGTAGCAGGTTCATAAAATAGCCCGACATAACCGCAATAAAGGTATTTGAGGTTCGGGGGTGCTCATTCAGCGGCTCCAGAGCTATTTTCCACCTTAGTGTACGGCTGATATGACTTAAAAGACCGAAAACCAGAGAAATAATTACCCATGTGTAGTTTACGTCGTTTGATAATGTTTGCCAAATATCATTAAAATCCTGCTCGCGGTAAACAAGCCAAAACATTACTACACCAAGTGTAGTGAATGTTATATATTTTAAAATATTGAAAATCTTTTTTTTCAAAACGATGAGGATTACGAGATGCTTTGTTAAATTTGCAAAACACAAAAATAATCATTTGTTTCATTTAACAATAGCTGTATTTGTTAATCATAAACACCAATATGAGTGACCCTGATCCTTATGACAGTTGTAAAGGCCAAAAAGCACTTAGGCCAACATTTTTTGACGGATCAAAATATTGCCCGTAAGATTGTTGGAAGCCTGTCGCCCGATAATACCAATATTTTAGAGGTAGGTTCGGGAATGGGAGTACTCACTCAATACCTTTTTGAAAACGAAAGCTGGAACACTCTGGCGCTTGATGTTGACTCTGAATCAATAGATTATCTCAAAAATAATTACCCGCTTTTTGAAAAAAATATTATTAATGCTGATTTTTTAAAAACAGACATAGCCTCATTTTTTGATTCAAAAGAATTTGCCGTAGTTGGCAATTTTCCATATAATATCTCATCACAAATATTTTTCAAAGTTCTCGAAAATAAGCCATTTGTACCCGAAGTAGTGGGTATGGTGCAAAAAGAAGTTGCCGAGCGTATGGCTGCTACGTCGGGGAATAAAACCTACGGCATATTAAGTGTGTTAATTCAGGCATATTATTCGGTCGAGTATTTGTTTACAGTTCACGAGCATGTTTTTAAGCCGCCACCTAAGGTGAAATCGGCGGTGATTCGGTTGAAACGAAAGCAAAGCCAAAGGCTTGGTTGTGACGAGGTGCTTTTCAAAAAAGTCGTAAAAACGTTGTTCAATCAACGACGAAAGATGATTCGCAACAGTTTAAAACCAATAATTAAGGAGATCGGGTTTTCGCACCCGTTTTTAGAAAAGAGACCCGAGCAACTAAGTGTTGAAGAGTTGATTGAATTTACAAATGTTGTTGAACGTGCTTTAAATGAATAGTATATGCATATTGAGATAACCCGGGAATATATAGAATATCTGAAGGAATTAATTGATGCAGGCAATACTCAAAAGTTGAAGGAGCAACTTTTGGAGATGCACCCGGCTGATGTTGCCGACATTATGGAAGTTCTTCCAATGGATGAGGCAAAAGAACTTTATTTGTTTCTTGACGGAGATATGGGGTCTGATGTTCTGCTTGAGATTCCTGAAGATGACCGACGACGCTTTTTGGCCGAACTGCCTTCCGATATTATTGCACGCCAGTACATCGAGTATATGGATACCGATGATGCGGCTGATGTTATTGGTGAACTTCCGGATGCTAAAAGAGAAGAAGTAATTGCTTTTATCGACGATCAGGAACATGCTGGTGAAATTACCGAACTGCTTAGTTACGACGAAGAATCGGCAGGTGGAATTATGGCTGCCGAGCTTGTAGCTGTTAACGCAAACTGGAATGTTCAAAAATGCCTTAAAGAAATTGGGCGACAGTCGGAAGATATCGATGAGATTTATTATGTGTATGTTATTGATAACGATAATAGACTTAAAGGTGTTTTGTCGCTAAAAAAACTGATACAATATCCCACTCAAACCAACATATCTAATATTTATCAAAAAGATGTTATTTCGTCGTTAATTGATGCAGACAGGGAAGAAGTAGCTCAGAAAATGGAAAAATACGATCTGGTTGCGTTGCCGGTTGTTGATTATAGCGGACATCTCAAAGGACGTATTACCATCGACGATGTGGTTGATATTATCCGAGAAGAAGCCGAAAAGGATTACCAAATGGTTTCGGGTATTACCGGCGATGTTGAACCATCGGATAGCGTATTTAGTATTACAAAAGC
The DNA here is from genome assembly GCA_027858715.1 of Prolixibacteraceae bacterium. Taxonomy (GTDB): domain Bacteria; phylum Bacteroidota; class Bacteroidia; order Bacteroidales; family Prolixibacteraceae; genus Roseimarinus. Next base: position 15,142 of record JAQICD010000004.1, on the reverse strand, counting down.
CAGGTTGCCATGGTTGCTCATTGGTTTAATTGGTGGTATTTTGGGGGCTTTTGTTATTTCGGGAAACGAAGAAGCGCTTAAGCATGTGCCGAATATGACCTATTTCATTCCTCTTATTGGCGCTATGGCTGGTAATGTCGGGGTGCAATCATCGTCGATTGTAGTTCAGAGTATTGCCAGTGGAGCTAACGATTTGCAACGTATGAGCCGCAAATTGTTAAAGGAACTGGGCGTGGCTTTAATTGTTGCCTTTGTTTTATCTGGGTTGATATTGATTTTTAATTTATCTTTCGATATTGGAGGTTCTGGTAGTTCACTTGCATTTACTGTAAGTGCTTCACTGTTTATTGTCGTAATTTTTGCATCGTTGTTTGGTACATTTATACCTTTGTTCCTTGATAAATTAAAAATTGATCCTGCCTTGGCAACCGGACCATTTATAACAACCATGAATGATATTATTGGACTGATGATTTACATGATAATAGGGCAGTTTATGTTTTAAATACAAAGAAAATGTAACTGATAAAAAAGGTTTTCGTATTTTTTATAGCTGCAATTTTGAAACTTATAAAAATCATTGGTATTTTCAGGCAGATTTATTCGGGTTGCTTTTCGTAAAAGTATTCAGTATAAATTATTGATAATAAAATACACACATAAATGGCTAATAATAAAAAAATTAAGTCGGCATTAATTTCAGTATTTCACAAAGAGCGCGTGGATGAAATTGTAACAAAACTGGAAAAAGCCAGTGTTAAAATTTATTCAACAGGAGGGACACAGAAGTTTATTGAAAGCTTGGGCGTTGCAGTAACCCCTGTAGAGGAACTTACAAGTTATCCTTCAATTTTGGGTGGAAGGGTTAAAACTTTGCATCCAAAGGTTTTTGGTGGAATTCTTGCCCGGCGCGATAACGAAGGCGACATTGAGCAGCTTGGTTCATACGAAATACCTGAAATTGATTTGGTTGTTGTTGACCTGTACCCCTTTGAAGATACAGTAGCTTCGGGTGCATCACACGCCGATATTATCGAGAAAATTGATATTGGTGGCATTGCATTAATAAGGGCTGCTGCCAAAAACTATAAAGATGTTATTATTGTTCCTTCGCGAAATGAATACGACAATTTGATTGATATTCTCGATAATTACAATGCTGAATCGACTTTGGAACAAAGAGAAGCGTTTGCAGTTAAGGCTTTTGCAACATCGTCGAATTACGATACAGCTATTTTTAATTACTTCGATAAAGGCGAAAGTAGTCTGTTCAGGGCTGCTTTTAACAACAGTACTGCTTTAAGATATGGTGAGAATCCGCACCAGAAAGGTTTTTTCTATGGAGATTTTGATGACATGTTTGAAAAACTTCATGGTAAAGAAATATCGTACAATAACCTGTTGGATATTGATGCAGCCGTTGCGTTAATCGATGAGTATAACGAAACAACCTTTGCGATACTCAAACACAATAATGCCTGTGGGTGTGCTTCGCGCGAAAAGCTAATTGATGCATGGAAAGATGCACTGGCTGGAGATCCTGTTTCTGCATTTGGAGGTATTTTAATTACCAATAAAGATATTGATGCAGACACTGCAGCACATATTAACAAGTTGTTTTTCGAGGTTATTATAGCGCCCGGATATGATGAAGACGCTTTGGAGCTATTGAAATCGAAGAAAAACAGAATTATTCTTGTTCGCAAAGAAATAAATTTACCACGGGCACAGTATCGAAGCGTTTTAAACGGGGTTTTATACCAAGAGCGTGATGTCATAAAAGAACAGGCCAGCGATTTAAAACCTGTTACAAGTGTAATACCTGGAGCCGATAAGGTTGAAGATTTACTGTTTGCAAACCGACTGGTAAAGCAATCGAAATCGAATACCATAGTTCTAGCCAAAAACAAGCAGTTGCTTGCAAGTGGAGTAGGCGAAACTTCGAGGGTTGATGCACTTAAGCATGCCATTGAAAAAGCCGAGAGCTTTGGTTTCGACCTTAAAGGAGCAGTTATGTCGTCGGATGCATTTTTTCCGTTTGCCGATTGTGTTGAGATTGCTCACGGAGTAGGTATCGATTGTGTAATACAACCAGGTGGGTCAATTCGCGACCAGGATTCAATAGATTATTGTAACGACCACAACATGGCGATGGTAGTTACAGGTACACGCCATTTTAAACATTAAACAATATGGGCTTATTTTCATTTTTAACACAGGAGGTTGCAGTCGATTTGGGAACTGCTAACACCATTATAATTCACAACGATAAAATTGTTGTAGATGAACCATCGATCGTTACCATCGATTTGAAAACAGATAAGATGGTTGCGATTGGTGAAAAAGCCCGGCAGATGCAGGGTAAAACACACTCGAACCTGAAAACGATAAGGCCGTTGCGAGATGGAGTAATAGCCGATTTTAACGCTGCAGAGCAAATGATTCGTGGAATGATAAAGATGATTAATCCATCGAATCGCTTGTTTCCGCCTGCATTGAAAATGGTTGTTTGTATTCCTTCGGGTAGTACCGAGGTTGAACTTCGGGCAGTTCGCGATTCGTCGGAACATGCAGGCGCACGCGAGGTTTATTTAATATACGAACCTATGGCAGCCGCAATCGGTATTGGTATTGATGTTGAAGCACCCGAAGGTAACATGATTGTTGATATAGGTGGTGGAACTACCGAAATTGCAGTTATTTCGCTCGGAGGTATTGTTACCAACAAATCGATAAGGATAGCCGGCGACGACCTTACTTCCGATATTATGGAATACATGCGCCATCAGCATAATATTAAGGTGGGAGAAAGAACCGCCGAAGAAATAAAACTTAACGTAGGTGCAGCATTGTCGGAACTTGACGAACCACCTGCCGATTATATTGTACGAGGTCCGAATCAAATGACAGCATTGCCGGTTGAAGTACCAGTGTCGTACCAGGAAATTGCACACTGTCTCGATAAGTCTGTTTCCAAAATTGAAACAGCCATTCTGAGTGCACTGGAGCAAACACCGCCCGAATTGTATGCCGATATTGTTACTCGTGGTATTTATTTAGCTGGAGGTGGAGCATTATTGCGCGGACTTGATAAACGTTTGTCTGATAAAATTAACATTCCGTTTCATATAGCTGATGATCCGTTAAGAGCTGTAGCCCGAGGTACCGGTATAGCACTAAAAAATGTTGACAGATTCTCATTTCTTATTAAATAGAATAATTCATTATGAAGAGCCTGTTGAACTTTCTAATTAAGTATCATGTTTTTTTTCTTTTTCTAGTATTAGAAATGTTCAGCATTACCCTAATCGTAAAGTATAATAATTATCATAGGGTAAGTTTTTTAAATTCTTCAAATGTAATTTCAGCTACAATTTTAGACAAGTTCCAGTCGGTTGTCGATTACTTCCAGTTGAAGCGTATTAACGAATCAATATCGGAAGAAAATGCCCGTTTACGTGCCGGTCTTCAAGCAATGTTGCTCGATAGAATGGGTGAAACAATTCAGGAAGAAAACGAAGATACTTACATGGTTGTGTCGGCTAAGGTTATACACAATTCAGTAAACAAACAGTATAATTACTTAACACTGAATAAAGGATTGGCGCATGGAATTGAACCCGATATGGGGGTTATATGTGCCGATGGTATAGTGGGCGTAGTGTTGGATGTTAGCGAGAATTATTCAACAGTATTATCTGTTTTAAATGGTCGCTGGGCAATCAATACGAAACTTAAAGAGACGAATCATTTTGGCCCATTGAAATGGGATGGAAACGACCCAGGGTATGCCTATCTCGAAGAAATACCTTATCATGTTAGAATACATGTAAAAGACAAAGTTGTTACTAGTGGTTACTCTTCAATTTTTCCCGAAGGAATAAACATTGGTGAGGTAGAAGAGCTGGTTCATAATTCCGGTGATACTTTCCAAACGATTAAAATTAGATTGTCGGTCGATTTCCGGGCTTTGTTTTATGTGCAGGTGATTGCAAAAACAGATAAAGACGAGCGTATTGAACTTGAAAAACTGAGTGGAAATGAATAAAAGTATTTTTTGGTACATAGGGCTCTTTGTTACATCGGTGCTGGTTCAGGTTCTCTTTATGGATCAAATACAGTTTTGTGGTTTAGTTAATCCATTTTTTTATGTTTTATTCATTTTGCTACTACCCATTAATATTCCTCGTTATTTGTTGTTGATACTTGGTTTTTTAATTGGAATTACAATTGATATATTTGCAAGTACGCCCGGTATTCATGCTTCTGCTTCGGTTTTTATGGCGTTTCTGCGTCCGTTTTTAATTAATGCAGGGAATATTGATGACCAAGAAAGAATGGTGACCCCTACTGTAATGAATATGGGAATTGGATGGTTTGTTAGATATGCCCTAATTCTGATTTTCTTTCATCATCTCTTTTTATTTTTTATCGAGATGTTTACTTTTTCAGGATTTATTAATACCCTTTTGAGAAGCACATTAAGTGGTTTATTTACCTTTGTTTTGGTTTTTTTGAGTCAGTTTATCATTTACAGGAAATAATATTTATAATAAGGTGGATAGTTATTCAAAACGAAAAAATATAATTATTTTGATTTTCCTGTTAACAGGAGGCATTTTTCTTGTTCACCTGTTTGTTTTGCAAGTAATTGATACTACCTATAAAAAAACAGCTACCAATAACATTTTACGCGAAGTGGTTGATTTTCCTTTAAGAGGGTTGATATATGATCGTAATGGAAGGCTTATGGTGTATAATCAGGCAGCTTATGATTTACATGCAACACCCAGGGAAATTGATCAGTTTGATACTACATTGCTTTGTTCTATTTTAAATATCGAGAAACAATATTTGGAAGATGCTCTTAAAAAGGCAAAAAGGTATTCAAGATACAAATCTTCGATAGTAGTTAAGCAAATATCACCTGAGCGTTATGCCTTATTGCAAGAGAAAATGTATAAATTTCCCGGGTTCTATGTACAGCCACGAACGCTTCGCAAGTATAATTACGATGTGGCAGGCCATGTAGTGGGATATGTTGGCGAGGTTGATCCTGAAACGGTTAATAGTGAGGCTTATTATAAAGCCGGCGATTATTTTGGAGTTACAGGTATTGAGCGCACATATGAAAAATATTTGCGGGGTGAAAAAGGTGCCAGCTTTTATCTGGTCGATGTACATAATCGGGTTAAAGGAAGTTACAATCAGGGTAAAATGGATGTAACACCGGTTAAGGGAAGCGACCTTGTTATAACTTTAGATACCGATTTGCAGCAATATGGTGAAATGTTAATGCAAAATAAAAGAGGAAGTATAGTTGCAATTGAACCATCAAGTGGTGAAATATTGATGATGGTTAGCTCTCCTGGATACAAACCCTCTGCAATGGTGGGGCGTATGCGTAGTGTTAGCTATCCCATGTTAGCAGCCGACACCTTGCTTCCGATGTATAACAGGGCAGTCCGTGCATTATATCCGCCCGGATCGACCTTTAAAATGATGAATGCTCTGATTGGTTTGCAAGACAAGGTTATTACGCCCAGAACAAAGTTCAGATGTAATCATGGATATCATGTGGGGTCATTTTCGATGGGATGTCATCATGATATGGATTTTCAGCTGGTTTCATCTATTGCTCAATCGTGTAATGCATATTACGCATATACATTTCGATACATACTGGAATCGCCTAAATATAAGGATGTTAAAGAAGGGTATGAATCATGGCGGAACTATGTAATGAGTTTTGGTTTTTCGAAAAGAATAGCTCCAGAGGTAAATGACGAACTGCCTGGATTTATACCACCTTCTGATTATTACCAGAGAAGAGTTTTCCCTTATTCGCGGTGGAGAGCCTTGCCTATTATATCATTGTCAATTGGTCAAGGTGAAATTCAAACTACACCATTACAAATGGCCAATTACACGGCAGCAATAGCAAACAAAGGATATTACTATACGCCCCATTTCTTGAAAAATATTATCGGATTGGATAAAGGTGTAGTGGAAGTTGTGAGGCATCAAACATTAATTGATTCAATTTATTTTGAGAAAATATTTGAAGGAATGGCTCAGGTAATGAGCGAAAAACATATGGGTACAGCTAGGGCATCGTATGTGCCCGGAATTGAAATATGTGGCAAAACCGGAACTGCTGAAAATCCGCATGGCGCTGACCATTCAATTTTTGTGGCTTTTGCTCCTCAAAACAATCCGAAGATTGCAATAGCTGTATATGTTGAAAATGCAAAATGGGGCAGTACATTTGCTGCACCAATCACAACTTTAATAATTGAAAAATATTTGAACGGTTCAATTCAGGAGTCGCGAGAGTATATTGAAAAGAATATGATGGAAGCAAATCTTTTGTTCCCTGATAAACCTAATTATCAAATATTTGATTAAAATTGGCACGGCGAATTCAAATATGGAATAAACTCGACTGGCTTACAATATTGTTGTATGTGATAATTGTTGTGGCAGGCTGGCTGAATATTTATTCTGCCGTTTATGATGAAATGCATAGCAATATCTTTGATTTGTCTCAGCGTTATGGGAAGCAAATCATGTGGATAGGATTTAGTACTGTCTTAGCCTTTTTTATATTACTAATAGATAGTAAGTTCTACGTGAGCTTTAGCCATGTGATTTATATCATATTTATTATTTTGTTGATTGCTGTGTTGTTTTTCGGACGCGAGATAAATGGATCTAAATCGTGGCTGATGATTGGTAGTTTTGCAATACAGCCTGCTGAATTTGCCAAGCTGGGAACAGCTTTGGTTTTAGCTAAAACAGTTAGTTCATATAATTTTAGTTTTAAAAATATGCTAAAATTAGTGCAACTTGTGTTGCTTATATTGCTGCCAGTGGGGTTAATCTTTATGCAAAATGATACCGGGTCGGCATTGGTGTTTTTTGTATTTATAATCCCTTTGTTCAGGGAAGGCCTCTCTGGGCTTATTCTGTTTTTTATATTGCTGGTATCAGTTCTGTTTATTTTAACATTGGTTCTACCTCCACTTTCCCTGCTTATAATTGTTATTTCGCTTGCACTGTTTGCTAATTTGATCATCAGAAAGCGGCTGCGCGATTTTTTATATATTGTCGGAGTATTTTTGGTGTCAGCCTTTTTTGTGTGGTTATTTACCTATCTATTTGTTGATGGTGAAACTGATTTTTATTATTTATTACTCCGTACTTCCGTAGGTGCTTCGTTGGTTTTACTTATTATATCGCTAATTAAAAGGATACCACAGGCCGCACTTGTCGTTTCGTTGTTTGTTGTTTCTGTAGCATTAACTTTTAGTGTTGATTTCGTTTTTGATAATGTACTGGAGTCACATCAACAAGCACGAATAAATAATTTTTTGGGTATTGAGTCAGATCCGTTGGGAGCCGGCTATAATGTGAACCAGTCGAAAATCGCTATCGGATCGGGCGGCCTTACCGGCAAGGGTTTTTTACAGGGAACACAAACCAAATACGATTTTGTGCCTGAGCAAAGCACCGATTTCATTTTTTGTACTGTAGGTGAAGAATGGGGATTTGCAGGAACTTCGTTCGTAATTCTTATTTTTTTAACGCTTCTAATTCGTTTAATACGTTTGGCTGAGAGGCAGCGTTCAGTTTTTAGCCGTGTTTTTGGATATAGTGTTGCTTCAGTTATCTTTTTCCATTTTGCTATAAATATTGGGATGACCATTGGACTTGCCCCGGTTATTGGTATCCCGTTGCCTTTTTTTAGTTATGGTGGTTCATCACTGTGGTTTTTTACTGCTCTTTTGTTTGTTTTCTTAAAGTTAGATGCAAGCCGACTTGAGCAATTGCACTAAAAATATTAATAACGTTTAAGTAACGGTCGTCATTTTTTTTGACAGTTAAATTTGTTAATTTTGTGAGCTTTTTTGAAAAAGGGAATAATTATGAAATACAAAGCATACACATTAAATAATTTCAGGTCAATACCACAACTAGATAAACTTAGCGATGAGCAAAAGAATAATATTGAAGTGGTTGGTAATGTTTTGCCATTTAAAGTAAGTAATTACATAGTTGACGAATTAATCGACTGGAATAATTTTGAAGAAGATCCTTTCTTTATTCTGAATTTTCCACAAAGAGATATGTTAATTCCCGAGCATTTTAATTCAATAAAAAAACTGCTTGACGAAAAGACAGATCGACCAACCTTGAATGCTGAAATTGACCGCATTCGTTTGTCCTTAAATCCAAACCCTGCGGGACAACAATATAATGTTCCTGAATTTGAAGGAGAGCCGTTAACTGGCATACAACATAAGTACGATGAAACCATGTTGTTTTTTCCAAGTCAGGGACAAACATGCCATGCATACTGTACATTTTGTTTCAGGTGGCCTCAGTTTGCAATGAACGATTTCAGATTTGCCATGAAAGAAGCAGACCTGATGGTAAAATACCTAAAAGCTCATCCCGAGATTACCGATGTGTTGTTTACCGGTGGAGATCCAGGTGTCATGAAATCAAAGTTTTTCGAGTACTATTTTAATGAATTGCTCGATGCTGATATTCCTAACCTTAAAACAATACGTATCGGAACTAAGGCTTTGTCATACTGGCCTTATCGTTTTACAACTGATGATGATGCCGACGATTTAATCAAGCTGTTTGAGAAAACAGTGAAAAAAGGTATCAATATCAGTGTTATGGCGCATTTTAACCATCCAAGAGCGCTTGATACAAAAGCAGTAAGCGATGCAATTAATCGTATTTTATCTACAGGTGCCCAAATACGTACTCAATCTCCTGTATTGAATCATATTAATGCCGATGGTGAAGTGTGGGGCGAAATGTGGAGTAAGCAGGTTAACATGGGGCTTATTCCTTATTACATGTTTGTTGCACGTGATACCGGAGCACAGGATTATTTTGCTGTTACGCTCGATAAAGCTATTAAAATATACAACGATGCATATACTCATGTAAGTGGTATTTGTCGTACTGTTCGTGGTCCGAGTATGTCAAGCGATCCCGGTAAAATTCATATGTTAGGGGTGACTGAAGTGACAGGCGAAAAAGTTTTTGTGATGCGCTTTATTCAGGCACGTAATCCCGAGTGGGTAAATCATATTTTCTTTGCAAAGTATAATCCAGAGGCATTGTGGATTAATGATTTAGAGCCTGCTTTCGGAGAAAAGGAATTCTTTTTTATTAAAGAATTTAATGAAATGCGCAATAGCCAACATGATTTGGAACACAGCGAAGGCGTAGAATAAATAACATTTTCAACCTATCAATGCTTGCATACGATTGTAATCTTCGATGCTGAATGAGGTATGGAATAAATTGTTGTACGCGGGTAGGTAGGCTATTGTAATTTTTCAACATGGCTGCATAAGCCCATTTTGAGTGCCAGTCAAGTTTGCTTTCTGAAAACTTGCACCAGTTAGATGCTAAAAAATGATCGATAAAAAGATCAACAATAACACCGGAATATCTCTTATATACAGGTCGAATATCTCAGTTTATTATAAACTTTCAATGGTTTTGGTATCTTTGGGGATATAATCATTCATCAAAAGGTGGATGCAATATTATACATTATCATGTTTTAAATCAAATTATTAATATGTGCATGTTAAGTGAGTGTCGCAAATTGAAGTTTTTATCGCACGTTATGGATGCTTCTTTTTTATCAAAATTTGCACTCAAATGCTGGGGGTTGCTTATTTCTATTTTTCTATTTTATGGTAATACCAGCGGGCAGATAAACCTTAATTTTGATGAACTCTCAATTGAAGATGGTTTTAGCAGCAGCCGTGCCAATGTAATATTGCAGGATCGTGCAGGTTACATATGGGTTGGAACATGGAACGGACTTAACCGTTACGATGGTTATGAGTGCGTGGTTTATCAGCCTGACATGAACGATTCATTATCATTAAGTAACCGCGAAGTTACTACGATGATTGAAGACCGCAACGGATTTTTATGGATTGGAACGACACAAGGATTAAATAAATATGACCCGTTACGGAATCAGTTTAAACGCTATCATTTTGACAAGCGTATTTTATCGCTTGCTGAAGATACGGATGGAAATATATGGATAGGAACCATGGGAGATGGTTTGTATATGCTAAATCCTTTAACTGAAAAAAGAAAGCATTTTTTTGAATCCGATCGCGTTTATGCTGTTTTTGAAGACAGTAAGCATAATATTTGGTTTACTACGGGGTATGGTATTATTAATTTCGACAGGCTTACTCAAAGTCACAAAGTTTATAATGTTGAAGATCGATGGTTGAGAAGTAAAGTAGGAACATCTCCCCGTTGTATCGCCGAATCATCGGAAGGGCATTTGTGGTTAGGAATGTGGAGTGGTGCTTTATGTAAACTTATTCCCAACGATAACAAAGATAGTGTAAAGATTAATGCTTATTTACCCTCAGCTGAGGCAGGTCGTTTGTCGGGGCATCCCGTTGAGCATATTTCGTTCGATTGGGATGGCAACCTTTGGATCGGTACCAGTGGAGGGGGATTGTTCTTGTTGCCTGAAGAAGATCAGCATAAACAAACTCAACAGGCTTATTTTACATCTTTCCAGCATGATTTGAATGACAAATACAGCTTTAGCGGTGATAATATTATTTCAGCACTTTATATCGACAAATCGCAAGTGTTGTGGGTGGGGAGCTCATATATAAATATTGCCAAAATAGGAGATCGAATTATTGATCGTTATAATACCCGTGAGATTATTGATGGTGAAGTATATAATAACTGGGTAAGGGCTTTTTCAGAAAATACAGGTACTATTTGGGCAGGCACCAACGATGGGTTGATTTCTTATGACTTCTCAATTCAGCCCTATGGCAAAAACATAAGCTACTATTATAGTTATGGAGGAACATTGAGAAAATGGCCTCAAATACTTGCCCTGAAAAGCGATAATCACGGAAGGTTATGGGCTGGAACAAACTGGGGCGGATTGTTTGTTTTTGATGCTGATGATCGTATAAAAGATGGTGTAATTGAACCAATGTACATTTTTAATAACAAATCTGCACAGCAATTGCCCGACAATCATGTTACTTCTTTAGCTAAATCTTCGTTGTCTGATAACCACATATGGGTTGGTACTGCCGAGAGCGGTGTTTTAGAATGCACTCTGAATGATGGATCGTTTTCGACAAAAAGTATTGAAATGCCAGAGAAAAATTCGGTGTTGTCGGGAATGACTATACGTGCACTATGTGAAGACCGAAATGGATTACTATGGATTGGAACTCAATACGGACTGAATTGCTATAACCCCGAAACAAAGGAGATTTCGGATTATTATCACGATCCCAACGATAGGTTGAGTTTAAATGATAACGTGATTAATGTATTATTTGAAGATTCAGAGGGAAACCTTTGGATTGGTACGAATTCTGGGTTGAATAAAAAGATTGAAGATGAAAATGGAGCACCAAACAATGTTCAGTTTAAAAACTTCAATGTCGAGCCGTGGATAAATAACAATATTATACTTAATATTCTAGAAGACGACAACCATAATTTATGGGTTGGTGTTTACAATGGCATTGTTAAAGTTAATCTTGCAAACGAAGAAGTTGATTTTGAGTTTTTTGATAAGGCCTATTCTCGTGTAAAGATCGACCATAATGCTGCAATGAAAGATTCTTACGGTAATTTTTTCTTTGGGGGCGGTACCGGCATCATTACGTTCCATCCTGATAGTGTTCGCAACAGAATCGAGATACCACAGGTTGAAATTACAAATTTGCAATTAATTAACCACGAATCAATTATTTCAGAAATCCCATATGTTGGAAACCAACCTTATACCGCAATTAGTTATACCGATTCGATTACATTTAAATATGATGTTGGCGGGTTTACTTTTGTCTTTTCGCCTATGGAATACTACTCAACATCAACATTTAAGTATGCATATATGCTTGAGGGGTATGAAAACAACTGGAATTATGCCGGCACCCGTAATACTGCAACTTACACCAATATTCCTCATGGAAATTACACTTTAAAGATAAAAGCTTCTAATAGTTATGGCGTTTGGAGTGAAACGCCACGGGTTATTGAAGTAACAATTTTACCACCTTTTTGGAAAACCCGGTGGGCTTACGTTATATACATGTTGTTTGGCGTTACGCTAATGTATTTTCTAAACAGGTTCTCGATATTAAAGGTAAAAGAAAAGGCAAGAACGAATCTTGAAAAAATTGAATACGAGAAAGAAATGGAACTTAATGAGCTCAAAGTACATTTCTTTACAAATATAACACATGAGTTTAGAACTCCTTTAACCTTAATATACAGCCCTTTACAGGAGATGTTGGCGCAAAAGGAAAAGTTCGGAATTTATACCCGAAACCTTGAGCTTATTCAGCGCAATACAAATCGCTTGTTGCGACTGATTGATCAATTAATGGAATTCAGAAAAGTAGAAAAGGGGAAAATCGAACTCTTACAGCAGGAGGTGGATATAATTCCAATAATGAATGAAATTTTTGATTCATTTAAAAGTCTTGCCGATTCTAAAAAAATTGATTTTGATTTTCAATACGAACAACCTTCAATTTATGTATGGATTGATATTGATAAGTTCGATAAAGTGATTTTTAATATCCTTTCGAATGCTTTCAAATTTACCGATGAAGGAGGAAAAGTAAAAATTTATTGTAGGATAGAACAAGTTAAAGGAATAAATCATTTGAATATTGAGATTAAAGATACTGGTATTGGAATTCCAGGGGATAAACTAAATAAGGTTTTTGAACGTTTTTACCAGGTAAATCAGCGGGGAGCACAAAGTACTGGCGGAATTGGTTTGTATCTTTCAAAGCATTTTGTTGAGCTGCACGATGGGAAAATGCATGTTGAAAGTGTTCTGGGTAAAGGCACTACCTTTAAAATTTTCATTCCTCAATTTGTCGAATATAGATTAAGCGCTTCTAAAAGAACAGTAAAGACTATTGAAAGCGAAGCTGAAAATCAGAGAAATGAAATCGAGTCGGGAGAAATATTAGATTCAAGTTATGAAGGAACTTCTTTTGAAAACAGAAAACGACCTTATGTGCTTCTTGTTGAGGATGACCTTGATATGAATGAATTTATCAATAGTAGTCTATCGCCCGATTTTAAAGTCAAAACAGCATACAATGGTAAAGCCGGTATCGAAGCTGCTAAACGCATTGTGCCCGATGTAATAGTTACCGACATTATGATGCCCGAAATGGATGGAATTGAAATGACAAAACAATTGCAGCAAGATATTAACACCTCTCATATTCCAATCATTTTCTTAACTGCAAAAACAACACGCGAAAACGAGCTAGAAGGACTGCAAACCGGCGCAGTCGATTATGTATATAAACCGTTCAGCATGTCATCACTCAAATTGAAGATACATAATATCTTAAAAAGTCGCGATGCAATGCATCTGGGTTTTCAAAGATCGCAGGTGTTAGAACCTAAAGTAGAAGAATTAACCTCGCTTGATGAGAAATTTTTAAACGATGTGATGACTGTTTTTGAGAAGAATATGGATAATTCTGATTTCGATGTCGAAAAACTTAGCAATGAACTCGGACTGAGTTCAAACCAAACTTATCGGAAAATTAAGGCGCTTACTGGTCAAACAGCGAAAGAGTTTATTCGTACTCAGCGTTTAAAAACTGCATCGAAATTGTTGTTGCAGAAAAAGCGAACTGTTTCAGAGATTATTTATATGGTTGGGTTTTCTAATCCTTCTTATTTCTCACGTTGTTTTAAAGATTTTTATGGCTGTACACCTTCTGAATATGTTGAAAATAATGGACTGGTATAAGGTTTTTACTTTTTTTGCGTACAGTTGAAATTGTAAATTTAAAAATTGAAATAATATAAGATCTGATGATTCTTGTCGATTGCACAAGCAAGAATATAAAATTTAAAAATATGAATATTCGAAGTTTATTTTGGGTACTGATGATGCTTTCTCTTGCTGCCTGTTCAGCCAATACCAACCCTTTTGAGTTAAAAGTTTCTGAAATTGCTCCCGGGTGGGCAAAAACCAGTGTGAATGCACCTGTATTCAGGAAAAATTCAGTAGTATCTGCCGGTGGTTATCAGTATGTGGCATATTATGATAGTACTGCAAATGTGGTTCTGGCAAAACGCTCGCTTGATTCTGATGAGTGGGAGATTAATACGACCCAATACAAAGGCAACGTGTACGATGCTCATAATGTGATAAGCATTATGGTTGATGGCGACGGATATTTGCACATGAGCTGGGATCATCATAACAATCCTCTAAACTATTGCAGGTCTGTTGAGCCTTATACTTGTCAGATGGGCGAAAAGGAGTCGATGACCGGTGATAATGAAAACGTGGTTTCGTACCCCGAATTTTATAAGTTCAGTAATGGTGACCTTCTTTTTGCATATCGCGATGGTGGATCAGGTAATGGGAACCTTGTGCTAAATTGGTATCGAATTTCTACCAGAAAATGGGAACGCATACAAACGAATCTTATTGATGGGGAAGGGCAGCGAAATGCATATTGGCAAATTCATATCGACCACCACGATCGTATTCTTGTAAGCTGGGTATGGCGCGAAACGCCCGATGTGGCATCGAATCATGATATGTGCTTTGCCCGGTCGGATGACGGTGGGCTGACCTGGGAAAAATCAAATGGTGATGTTTACAATTTACCAATTAACATGGCATCTGCTGAGGTAATTTATCCCATTCCGCAAAACAGCAACCTTATCAATCAAACCTCAATAACAACCGATGATGAAGGCAATGCGTATATTGCTACTTAATGACCAATAACTAAATTACGCACCAACATATTTTAGCAGCTCGTAAATTAAGAATACAGGCCATACAAGGGCTTTAAGGAAACCCAATACGCCCATCCAAAAACCAGTGGCTGCCGAAATGTAGTATATGGCTGCCCCGATAAGGCCTAATCCGTAAACGGCACCTGAAGTGCCCTGACTTTTTGCATTTTTATCCTTAGTGTTTCATTTAAAGGTTAATTAGTGCACAATTTAATGTTTTTTGTTTAAAAGGCAATTGCTTGAATATTAGAAAAAATGAGACAAAGACGAAGTTTATTCCAAAGATTATTTTTTG
>JAQICD010000230.1 GCA_027858715.1 Prolixibacteraceae bacterium | reverse complement strand
TTTCACCTTTGAAAAGCGTTGAAAACTGTTCGATTTTAACAAGCAGTTGTTGGTATGTATAACTTCCACCCGAAGTTTTTAAAGCTACTTTATCAAGATAACTTCTATTAATTATTGGTTGATCCATAGATGAATATTCATATCAGTTATGCAAGGATACAATTTAATTTACAAAGAAATGGTATGGATGGGCATATTAACCAATGGTTTAAGAAAACTATAAGAATCAATAACGGCCTTTGATAGTGCGAGTTTGCACTTTATGTCAATAATTACTTCGTATTTTTATCTTTAAACTATTGAGTCGAAAATATAAATTTCGTGATCATTAGCGTTTCTACTAAAAAATGAATACATTAATATCTCAAAATGAATTTATGTACAATTGGTATTTATAAAATTACAGTTATGGACATTTTAAAAATAATTTTTGCAGTTATTTTGCCTCCGTTGGGTGTGTTTTTAGAAGTTGGTATAACCAAGCATTTTTGGATTAATATCTTGCTAACTATATTAGGTTTTATCCCCGGCATTATTCATGCAGTTTGGGTAATTGGAAAGTATTAAAAGATAAAAGCCGGTTATGCCGGCTTTTTATTTGCTGTTTTCTTTTATTTTTTTTCGTTGTTCTTCCATCAAATCCTTTACCGTTTTTGATTTCAGGTAATCGATAACCTGGGTATTTAACCCGATCCAAAAATCTTTCATCACACAAATGTTTTCGCGTTCACATTTATAGTTAAAAGCTATACAATCTACAACACAAACTTCAGGTTCGAAAGCATTATGTATATTCAGAGTTGTAATTTCTTCAGGTTTACGTGTTAATACGTACCCACTTTTTCGTCCGCCGGCTTTTGCTATAATTCCGGCAACTTTTAGTGAATTGACAATATGGTCGAGGTATTTGTAAGAAATCTCCTGGTTTTTTGAGATGTCTTTTTGGTAAATGCCCTCGTCCTCTTCGCAAAGTGCAATTTCAAGTACTGTGCGTATGCCGTAACGTGTTCTGGTGCTAAACTTCAAATTAAAAGGTATTTATATTTTAATTCGATTCAATTAAATTATTCTCTAAGTTAACTCATAGTCTGCCCCGATTTTTCGGGGAACCCGTTCCCGATAACTTCTATCGGGTAGTTATCTGCATTTGTGGTTCTACCGAACCATGACTTTGACATGAGCTAAGTTGAACACTTGTTTCAATGTTAATTACAAAATTAACAAAAATACGGTTATTTACTTTTATTGCACCTAAAAGTTTCTCTGGAGGTTTAATATTAAAACTGGTAAGATTCAATGTAGCATTACCCTTTATTATCATTTTATTGTGAGGGGAGGGTTCAAATGTACACTCCATAAGAACGTTTTGTGAAACGCCAGCCAGGGTAATTTTGCTGACGATCTGCCATGAGTTTTTGTCTTGCAAATTATATAGACTGTCAGCATCTATTGAAATTGATATATTTGGATAATCATTCGCATTAATCAAATTACGAAAACCTGTAGTGATATTTTGACTGGGACTTTTAAAGTCGTGTACGAGTATATCGATATGTAATGATTTTTCTTTATCGTATTTAGGTTGTTGAATATAAACTGTGTTGCTTGTTAGTTCAAAATGGTTAATGTTTGTAGATCCTTCAATAGAAACAAAGATTGAATGTGCATCGCTTTTTCCTTTGTGTGTAGTTGCAAGAGAGATAGTTGCACATGCAAAAAGGAAACAACTAATTAAGCAGTATTTGAGTTTATAATTCATCAAAATTTATTAAAAAGTAAAAAAAGGTGCGCGAATGATTATCGTGCACCTTATATCATATTTAATTTGTTTGATTTAGAACGAAATAGCAGCTTCAAGTACCACGCCGTTAAATTTTCCACCATCGATTGCGCCGTGAGCCGATCCTTCGTATTTTTGATTTACATAGTCGAGTTTTACTAATACATTATCTACCATGTTCCAGCCTCCGCCAACGTTTAAGCGGTTAACAGTTGAGCCATTGTTGTCGTCCACCATGTTAAAGCGTGTTCCTGCATAAAAATCGCCAAAGCGATATATTGCTTGAGCGGCTGTTTGTGTAAAGTTTTGGTCGACACCTCTACGTACGCCTTTCATAGTTTCGAAAATTCCGAAAACCTCAAGGCCATGAAACTTCACAAAAAGGTTGGCCATGTAACTGTTCATTTGTGATTGTCCGCTACTTGGGCTCCATCGTCCAGAGCGAAAATTATCACCTTCGGCTTCGGCTGTTTGCATCACGCTGTAATAACGGGCACCTGAACGATCGCCATCCCATAAGTATGAGCTGCTATGTCCTTCGGGTACATGATATCCCGAAATAGTAGCCCTTACCCTCAGGTCGTCTGTAAGGTAGTTGTCGTATCCCAGCTTCCAGTTGAACACCAAATCGTCGCCTATGTCGTTTCCCCGGCCATAATTCATGCGTCCATTGTTTGTTCCAACAAGGGCAAGAATCCCGTTTTTACGGAACATCACTTCAAGCCCCGGGTTTGTTGTATATGCATCCATAATCCAGTTGCCAACAAAAGGGTTATTGACAACGTCGGCATTTGTGCTTCTGAAATAGTGTGCATCGCCGTAATCGGGCATCATAACGCCGGCCTTAACAGTAAGGTATTGCATGATGTTGTCGGTAACCGGCAGGAATGGCAGACGATCCATGATTAGATAACCACCTTCAACCCAGGCCTCGTTATGATGACGCGAAGATAAGTAGGTGTTCATGTATAGCTGCATTCCGGGTGCCAAATCAGTGGTTATGCTAAAGTTTGCTGTAGGTAGGTTGAAGTTGTTTTTAAGATCGATCAATTCAACTGGTGCCTCATGTTCAATTGCTTGTAATTGCAAAGCAAAATCTGCGCCCACTTTAACTTTTAAGTTTTCAAAACTGTCACCATCAATTTTCTCTTGTTCAAATTGCTGTGAAAAACCAGCATTCACCATTAATAAAATAATGGCAGTAATAAATATTCCTTTCATAAATCTAATTTTAAGTTATTATCCCAATTCATTTAAAATGTTATTGCAAAACTTCGGCTGAACTCTTTGTATCTACTTTGAATTCTAATTTAAATTCAATGGTAATGTCATCACCTGTTTTGAGTGTTCCCATCATCGCAGTAGGCGGATCAATGCCAAAATCACTCATTTTCATCAGTGTTGTACCATTGACATTCAATTGTTGTGGTGATATGAACTCATAAGTGCACGACAAAGAAATATAGTTTGTGTTACCGGCTATTGTCAGCATGCCGGGAATAGTAACTTCTTTGGCCAAAACTTTTATATCTTTTTCAGATTTGAGTGAAAACTTTATTGTAGGATATTCATCTTCTTTTAAAGCCTCGTGCGCATTTTTGTCCATTATCCACTTATCGCTCGATAAGTCTTTAACTGGAGCTGAAAAACTGATGCCTTGAATTTCTGTTATCTTTTCATTTGTAACTTGCAACGTAGTGTTGGTATTAAATTCTGTGGCTTCCATTTCCCAGTCGTGCAACGATGATGTTCCCTTAACAATCAGACTGCTGTGTCGAGAGTTTAACTCAAAGACTTGCTGTGCTTCGGATTGCATTGAAAGAAATGCAAAAAGCATCAACAATATCAAAGCTTGTAATTTAGTATTTCTCATATCTCATCTATTTTATATACTTTTAAATTTCAATTTTAAATCTTAACCTACCAAACCTACCGCAAAGGTAGGATAAAAAATAATATTACCGAATAAATGTGATTATTATTTGATAGTATTTTGAAATATGTTTTTTGAGAAGTGATTTAAGGTGACAGCTTAGGTTCTTTCGGTAACAAATATTTAACTCATTAACCTTTCGATATTTTCAAATAATTTAATTTTTCACCCTTGGGGTAATTCTCAGGAGGTTTAAATTTCGAAACCATAATTTTTTTGAGTTTTTGTTGATAAAGATACGTTAACCTGTTTA
>JAQICD010000226.1 GCA_027858715.1 Prolixibacteraceae bacterium | reverse complement strand
AACAGCCTTGTTTGAACAGGTTTGACCGGACTGGGCATTTGTTTCCTGTCGGCCTCAAAGCTTGGGTTTTTTACCCAGTTGTTGTCTTCAGCCACTTCCCATTCACCGGTCTCAGCATTAAGGTTCCATGAATTGAGTGAATTAAAGTAAGGATCGTAACCATCGAAAGATAAGGGACACCATTGGTTGTACCCCAATCCGTTTCCGGCAAAATCGGCCCATCGGTCGCCACAGAAAATAACCGTTTCCTTTTTACTTCCCCGAACCGTATAGAAAAAACCTGTTTGTGAGATATGGGCGTAATCGTCTTCAGCACCCGGGAATATCTGCATGTCGTTTTCAGGGAGATAAGGCCCCCAGATATCATCAGCCTTCAGATAATAGGCATTCGAGCCATCCCACCCATATAGTTGAGAGGCCGCCAGGTAGTATTTGTCTTTGTATTTAAACATGCAGTTGCCTTCGCGACCTGCGCCTCTAAAAACTTCTTTAAAGTCCAGCAAGGTTATGGTGTCGTTTTTCAGACCAATTTCTGACAGGTATATTTTATTACGCCCTCTTCCGTAACTGTATACCAGGTATGATTTACCCGTGTCGTAGTCAGTGAATATGGTCTGGTCTCCGGTGTTTGATGTGCCAATCCAGCTCTCCATGCTTTTTTCATGACTTCTTTTAAACGGCCCTAATGGAGAATCGGAAGTCGCAAAAAGAACCCGGGCATTGTATTGTATGATCAGCACATATTGATCAGCTTCTTTCACATAGGCAACTCCCATGCGCCCAAGCCATCCCCATCCACGGCCGCTATTGTTAAATACCTCTTCAGGTGTCAGCACATCTGCTTCAAACTCCCAGTTGACCAAATCGGTTGAAGAGTAGCAGTTTACGCCTTCGAAATTGTTTCTGGATTGAGTAACAGATGGATCTTCCCGATACATCTCCGCCTGCTTGTAATGTACGCCGTACCAGTAATATTTTTCTTCTCCTGTTTCGGGGTCTGAAAATTTGAAAATACCACCGCCCTGGCTATAAATAGGTTCACCATTTGTGGTTTCCCAAAAGGTATCGTTCTTGATGTTGTTCCATTGTGCAGATGCCTCCTTGCCTCCCGGAAGAGCGATTAGACAGAAACACAGGATGATTTCGATAAAGCCTTGCATTTTTTTCATAATATATAATGGTTGTTTCTGGTTGTTTATCAGTAGTGATTTACATTGCTTTCTAAAGTTATTTTTTTTAATTCAATTAAACCAATCAGGCAGTGAATTATCTTATTCAGCTACAATATTTATTGATGCACCTTTTAAGCCTTCTGAAGCAGCCTTTACTGTAATTCTCCCTGGTTTTTCAGATTGAACAATCGCCAAACACAAGCCGTTGAGCGCTTTTCGCTCCTTTGCTTTGGGGGATGAGAAATCGCTCATGTTGCCACTTTCAACGCCAATAATTTCAGCGCCTTCAACCTCAAACTTAATTAGATTATCCGCTGTGGGAATGAAATTACCATCCTTGTCCAATACCTCAACTGTAACGTGGGCCACATCTGTCGGATCGGCTTTGATTAAATCGCGATCAACTGATAAACGGATTTGTGCAGGTTCACCGGCTGTAACCAACCGATATGTATATTCTTTTCCGTCTCTTTTGCCTATGGCTACCAACTCGCCGGGTTCGTATGGAACGTCCCACGATAAATGCAGGTCGCCGGTAGAGGTATGTACTTTTCCTTCCTCGGGTTGATTCCATCTTTCGGTGTTTCCTTTGCGCGGGAATTTGTTTAGTTGATCTTTCTCTAATTGAGGCATACCGTGCATGCCGTCGCCAGGGTTACTTAAAATTCCGCTGTTACAAACAACAACAGTGGTGATCCTTGGGTCGGGTGCTGCTTCAAGGGTTTGTAAACCACCGCACGACATGCCACTAACAGCAATTTTCGTAATATCTAACTTGTTGTAATAGGGGCTTTTTTTGTTATTGTTTTGTGCAATTGCCCAATCGATAGCGTCAATTAGTTGCGATGATATTGACTTCTCATTTTTATTTATATTTTCTTTCGGCATATTTCCAATAGCAATAACGAGGAACCCATGAGAAGCGACTTCGCTTAAAAAGTTAACATGCTCCCATGGGGAATTTGTACAAGCTCCATTCCCCCAGGAAATGATTGGTAATTTGTTGTTCTCATCAAAAACAGAAATGTTTCCCGGTCTGAAAATGGTGTGTGTCGAAAGAGTGGATTCTGTTTGCATAAAAAAAGCCGGCAACGGTTGTTGTCGGCTTTCGAAATAAGTGTTGTACTTGTTTTTTAGCTGCGTACTGCTGCAATTCCCGGAAGTTCTTTTCCTTCGAGGTATTCGAGTAATGCGCCACCTGCTGTTGAGATGTACGAAACATCGTTGGCCAGGCCAAACTTATTGATGCAGGCTACAGAGTCGCCACCGCCAATAAGAGAGAATGCTCCTTTTTTAGTTGCTGTAACAATGGCATCGGCAATGGCACGCGAACCTTTGGCAAAGTTATCGAATTCGAATACGCCTACAGGACCGTTCCAGAGTATTGTCCCCGACTCTTCAATAACTTTTTGCATGTCTTTGATGCTTTCGGGACCGGCGTCCAGCCCTTGCCATCCATTAGGTATATCGTTTGAATTCAATACTTTAGTGTTGGCATCGTTCGAGAAATCATCGGCAGCCAATACGTCGCTAGACAATATTAGCTTAACACCCTTTTCTTTGGCTACTTTTTCGATTGTTTTTGCCGTTTCTATAAAATCGTCTTCGCAAATCGAATCTCCAACATTTCCGCCACGCGCTTTTACAAAAGTATAGGTCATGCCACCACCAATAATCAGGTTGTCAACTTTGTGGAGCAGGTTTTCGATAATGGTAATTTTTGATGAAACTTTAGCACCACCCATAATTGCAGTTAACGGGCGTTGTGGCGATTTAACTACTTTTTCGAGGCTTTCGATTTCGCTGCCAATTACATAACCAAACATTTTATCGTTCGGAAAGAATTTGGCAATAACAGCAGTTGAGGCATGAGCACGGTGAGCTGTGCCAAATGCATCGTTAATCCAGCAGTCGCCATTTTTAGCCAGTTGCTCGGCAAAAGCTTCGTCGCCTTTGGTTTCTTCGCCATGAAAGCGCAGGTTTTCGAGAATCAGCACTTCACCTGGCTTAACATGGTTAGCCATTTCGAGTGTTTCGGCACCAACACAGTCGGGTGCGATATTTACTTTAGCACCGTCGAGCAGTTCTGAAAGATGGTTAATCAGGTGGCGCAGCGAGAATTTATCTTCCGGGCCGTTTTTTGGGCGTCCGAGGTGTGACATGATAACCGGCGAACCGCCTTTTTCAATTACCTTTTTAATGGTAGGCAATGCAGCCTTCATGCGGGTATCGTCGGTAATTTCAAATTTATCGTTTAACGGCACGTTAAAGTCAACCCTGATGAGTGCCCTTTTCCCTGAAAAATCGTATGTGTCAATTGTTTGCATTGTGATATACTTTAGTTAGAAATTAAATTCAAAGATAAAAAATTTCTGCACGATTATGAATGTACGACTGAGTTAAAATGCACGATGTTAAAGAGAATAGATCGTTAGATTTTAGACACAAGACAATAGATCTGTTTTGTAATACGTTAAATATCAGCAGAATATATAAACATACTATCAAGACATAAACAACAGATTGCCAATATTTTACAAAACTTAAAGAACTTTTAAAGGAAAAGTTTAAAAAGATTGTAGTATGCCCAGACAAAAATATCGTTTAGGATATGTTACAATTTGAATTTCTTTACTTCGTTATCGTATTTTCGGGCATTACCCCCGCTAACTTTATCTAAAAGTTTCCAGAACCCGGGGCCATGGTTGGCCTCGACAGTATGCACAAGCTCGTGTAAAATAATGTAATCGATTAAGTGTGGTGGAAGCCGCATAAGATGAACATTTAGATTAATGTTGCCGTGTGACGAGCAGCTTCCCCAGCGCGATTTCAGATTTTTCACAAAAACCTGTTTGTATTTAAATTTATGAATTGAAGCCAGTTCGAGTACTCTTTCCGGTAAATATTTTTTGGCTTCAAACCTGCTAGCTTCGACAATTACTTTTGAAATAAAATTTTGAACCCTTTCCGAATCAGCTTCCAGACTTTGTGGTATTTTAACCTGGAATACGCTTTTATCATCCCGGTATGCTATCATTTCACTTTTTGTTGAAGCTTCAATTTTAATGGTTGCATTAAACAGTTCGATTACATCGCCGGGTTGGTAATGCGTTTTCTTTTCTTTATGTTTTTCCAGTTGTTTTTTTATCCAGTCGGTGTTGTTGAGTACAAATTTTGCGACATCGTTTTTAGGTGTAAACCACGGGTAATTAACCGATATTTCGCCATTGGCTTTTACCCGCAAGGTTATGCGGTTTGAGTTTTTGCGTCGTGTAAGTTTTACTAAACCAATTCCCTCTATTGTATAGTAATTTGTTGACATAAAATTTTAATATGCGCTTAATACTTCATCGAGTTGTTGCTCGATAATTGTTGACAATTCAACCCGCTGGTTTTGTTCCAGTAGATTAAGTGTTTCATTTAAAATGCCGCTTTCCTGTTCAATATATCGTTGATAGGTATCGATATAACTTTCGCCAAACGACAGATAAAATTCTATGTTGTCGATTCGTTGTCCGGCAATGGTTTTAGCCAGTTGGTCGGCTTTGTCGGTTTTGTTAAGGCGGTAGTAAATTTTTACCATTCCTACATCTGTTAAGCCAGTTTTGTAGCGGTTTGCCGGCAGTACCAAGTAAAGTTTATCGGCCGCTTCTTCGGCTTTGTCATTTTTACCTTCAATAGTAAGTGCCGATGCCAGCTGATAAAAATTGTGTTTGATATCTGTTGCTTCTACTGTATTGCGTGTGTTTTCGCATATGTGAATGCGCTTGTCGCCCAAATTTCCCCACTGGTATTTCTCAAGCATGTTTTTGTACAGTACGTCCGTATTGGTGGCTTGTACTCCTTTTTCTCTTTTCACAGGCAGAAAACGATATGCCAAACCTTCGTCGTAAAGGTATGATTCGAGGTCGATGTTGATGGTTTGCGTTACGCCCAGATCGAAATACAGAGGCCGCTCCCAGTTGTTGTTGGCCAGCATGTCGAGTATGGCCAGATCGCTTTTGGTAAGGTAGTTGCCTTTGTACGTGAACACAATTGAGTCGGCTATTTCCGACATTTTTTCAGCCGGCAGGGTTCCACTGTCGATAACCTGCTGTTTGTCAACAGTTATTTTGAATTGCCGTGTGGGCATAAAGTTGTACGAATCGCCGCTCTGTGTTTGCAGTTTAGTACGCTGGTTGTCGTTGAGGACAAACTCAAGCAGTCTCGACAATTCAACAGGTTCGCTTATGTTGTCGCGTATAATAATGGTGTTGCGGTTGTTGGAAACATATTTTTCGTTGGGCATTGTAATAGGCAGCGGTTTCGAATCGTATGATTTTTGTTTCATTTGGTCGATATACCAGTCGCTGTGCAACAGTGTAACATTGCAAATTCTCACATCGGGGCGGGTTCCCTCTACATCCTGAGCATACCATAGCGGAAATGTATCGTTATCGCCATAAGTAAACAGAATTGCATTTGGTGCACAGGTATTCAAATAGTTTTTTCCTGTATCCCGAACAAAGTATCGTCCCGAGCGGTCGTGGTCGTTGTAATTTTGAGCGAGTAACAGGGCAGGAATTACCAGACCTAAAGCTATTGCCGGGACATGTGGCATAGCTGGTAATTTTTTGGCGAAAAATGAATACAGCGATATAACACCGATGCCAATCCATATTGAAAATGCGTAAAACGATCCCACGTAAGCATAATCGCGTTCACGTGGCTGATACGGAGGTTGGTTAAGGTAAAGCACGATGGCAATGCCGGTCATGAAAAACAACAGGGCAACGACCCAGAAATCTTTTTTGTTTGCCTTGAAATGAAAGAAAGCACCCATTAGTCCGAGCAACAGTGGCAGCATATAATACCGATTGGTGGTTTCAGTATTGCTGAGCGATGCGGGCTGTGTTCCGTTGTGCCCCAAACGAGCCTTATCGATAAAACCGATGCCCGAAAGCCAGTTGCCGTTCAAAACATCGCCGTGCCCCTGCTTGTCGTTTTGCCGGCCCGAAAAATTCCACATAAAGTATCTGAAATACATGAAACTAAGCTGATACGAAACGAAAAACCGAATGTTTTCACCAAATGTAGGAACTGTGGCTGTTTCACTTCCCACGTCAACTTTTCGGCCTTCAATTTTCCCCCACATTTTATAGCCATGTACATGGTTGCTTTGCGAACTGTACATACGTGGAAAAATGGTTTTAAACCGGTTATCGAATTTGTATTTAGTGGGGCTGTCAACTTTTATATATTTCTCGTTGCCGGGATAATATTCGGCTTTGCCCGGTGCAGTTCCAACAGCCGGTGCATTATAATAGTGGCCGCTTACCAGTGGCGTTTTTCCGTATTGGCTTCGATTCAGATAATTAACAAGTGTATAGGCATTTTCGGGGTCGTTTTCGTCCATTGGCGGGTTTGCTGCCGACCGAATTGTGATAGAGGCATATGAACCAAATCCAATGCAGATAAGCAACAGCGACATGGACGCAAGGTGCAGCAACGGGTTGTTTTTTTTATGCGATATTGCCACAACAGCGATTAATATGCCGAGAAGTAGTGCGATAAAAAACAATAGTCCCGAATTGAAGGGCATACCAAATGAATTGACAAATAATACTTCGAACTTTCGGGCTAAGGCTGGTGTGCCTTGTACAATTCCGTACATGATGAATAGGATTGCTGCCCCCGAAGCTGTAAGCGTTACCAGTACACCTTTTGATGTTGACTTATTATTTTTGAAGTAGGTTATCAGTGCAATGGCGGGTATAGCCAGCAGGTTGAGTAAATGCACGCCAATTGAAAGTCCCATAAGATAGGCGATAAGCAGTATCCATCGGTTGGCGCGGAATTGGTTGGCCTCGGCCTCCCAGCGCAGTATGGCCCAAAAAATAACTGCCGTAAACAGCGACGACAATGCATAAACTTCGGCTTCGACAGCCGAGAACCAAAAAGTGTCGGTAAATGCAAATGCCAGTGCACCAATTACTCCCGAAGCATACAGCGCGGTTTGTGATATTTCATTTTCGGTTTTAAAACGAAGCACCAGTCTGACAATAGTCCAGTACAGAAACATAATGGTTGCAGCACTTGCTATGGCCGAGAAGGCGTTCATAAACAAAGGCACGTGTGCATTCGAAGGGGCAGCCAGGGAGAAAACCCTTTGTACAATGAGGAAAAAGGGTGCTCCCGGAGGGTGTGGAACTTGTAATTTGTGTGCGGCTGCAATAAACTCGCCACAATCCCAGAAACTAACAGTTGGTTCAAGGGTGAGCAGATATATGGTCAGTGAAATGGCAAATACAACCCATCCCAACAAATTGTTGTTTTTTTTATGAAGTTCCACGTTGTTTGGTTTTTAGTTGCTATTGCAGTTTTTTAAGCAACCAGGCCATGTTTTCGCCAAGTTTTTGCATAATGCCCATTCCTTCTGTATCGTTAAGTACATCGCCGGGATTTTTGCCGAGGCCAATATTCCAGTAGCTCGAACCCGGTACGATCATTTGGTTAATCAGGAAGAAATTGTTCATGGTTGCCAGCGCATGCAAATCGCCGGCGCGGCGTTGAACTACCAGACCTGCACCCACTTTGCGGGCAAGCAGGTTGCCGTTACCACGTGTCACATAGCCAGCCACATCAATCAGCGCTTTCATTTCGGTGGTAACATCGGCAAAATAAACCGGTGAGCCCAGAATGATTCCGTCGGCTTCAACCATTTTTTTGATGCAGCGGTTCAGCAGGTCATTTTTAATGTGGCATTTGCCGTCTTGTATTTCACGGCATTCGCTACATGCCGTACAGCCGTGTACTGGTTTGTTGCCAATTTGTACCAACTCGGTTTCAATACCATTTTGGTTCAATACTTTAAAAACTTCTTTAATCATTAACGAGGTGTTCCCGTCTTTTCGCGGGCTTGCATTAAAAGCAACTACTTTTTGCATAATTTACTGTATTTTATTGTCGCGGTTAAATACGTACGAAATAATGTTTGCGCCCATTTGTAGCGCTTGTTCCCTTATGTGTTGCGGATCTTTGTGTACTGCATACGACTCCCACCCGTCGCCTAAGTCGCACTCGTAAGAGTAAAACACAACCAGACGGTCTTCATAGAACAATCCGAAGCCCTGAGGTGCTTTGCCATCGTGCTCGTGTATTTTGGGTAAGCCGTTTTCAAACTCGTATTTCTGGTGATATATTGGATGGTCGAAAGGCAGTTCAACAAACTCCTGTTCGGGAAAAACTTTTTTCATTTCGCGTCGCACATAGGGGTCAAGCCCATAATTGTCGTCGATATGCAGAAAGCCGCCGCTCATAAGGTATGCGCGCAACACTTCCACATCGTTGTCTGAGAAGAAAACGTTTCCGTGGCCGGTCATGTGCACAAAAGGGTAGTTGAAAATATCGTAGCTGCCAGTTTCAACCGTGGCCGGTATCGGGTGGATGTTGGCATCGAGATTTTGGTTTGCAAACTCGATAAGGTTGGTCAGTGCCGTGGGGTTGCTGTACCAGTCACCTCCGCCGTTGTATTTGAGCAAGGCAATCTTTACGGTGGTCTCGTTTTGCGCGAAACCCAAAGAGCTCAATGCTAAAAGAAAAAATATTATATAGTGTCGCGTCATCATTTTTCGTTTACAAGATTAACAATTTGTGTGGCTGCCACGCCCGCTGTTTCGGTTCGCAACCTACTGCTGCCCAGTGTTATTTGTCTGAATCCCTTTTGGGCAGCCTTTTCAATTTCGGAAGGCGAAAAATCGCCTTCGGGCCCGATAAGCACCAAAACCTTTTCAACGGGTTTTACAAGGTTGAAAAGGTGTTCGCGCGGTGCGTTTTCGTCGCAATGGGCAATATACTTCGAAATGTATTCATTCTCATTAAGAAACGTGTCAAAATTAGTTAAATTATTCAACCTTGGAAGGTAAGCTTTTAGCGATTGTTTCATGGCCGACACGATGACCTTTTCGAGCCGTTCGTGTTTTATTTGTTTGCGCTCGGAATGCTCGCAAAGCAGAGGCGTTATTTCATCGATGCCAAATTCGGTTGCTTTTTCGAGAAACCATTCGAAACGATCGTTGTTTTTGGTGGGCGCTATGGCAATGTGTAGGTAAAAATCTCTTTTCTGATATTCGCGTATCTCTTTAATTACCTGAACCTGGCAATGTTTCGGGTTGGGGTCGATTATTTGTGCTTCGTACCAATTGCCCGCACCATCAACAAGTATTAGTAAATCGCCCTGTTTGTGCCTTAAAACCCGTATGCAGTGCTTCGATTCGGTTTCTGTTAGTGTGTAATTATGGCTCGAAATATCGGGTGTGTAAAAAATATTCATTACCTGCCTTCTCCTTTATAAATTTTAGGATACAGGTGCAAAAATAGCAAACCTTTGCGGGCTTCAATAGATTTCCAGCTATTGATATCAAAATCAAGTACCACTGTTGAGCAGGTTGGCATCTGTCCGTCGAAATCGGCACTCATGTTTTGAGCCATAAAATGCATTAAAGGGTTATGCCCAAAAATAAACAGTGTATCGACATTGTCGGGTGTTTTTTGAATGAGCTCGATAAAATCGGTAGTGGTAAATTCGAAATACAGCTCTTCAATTGTTTCAATATTTTCGGGTGAATACCCCAGTTCTTCGGCATAAATATGGGCGGTGGTTATGGCTCGTTTGGCCGGACTCGAAATCATTTTCTGCGGATATATTTTCCATTCTTTGAGATCGTCAACAATTTTTTTTGCATCGTTTCTTCCTCTTTCGAGCAATTGACGGTCGAAGTCGTTGTGATAGTTTTGCTGCTCGGTTTTCGCATGTCGGATAATAGCCAGTCGTTTCATATTGATCTTGATTTGATTTTATTCGCTCTAAAAAAGGTTAAATTTACGGCAAAAATTCAGGAATTTGAAACGAATAGGATTACTTTCGGATACACACGGTTTTATTGACCCAAAAGTATATACATTTTTCGAAGATTGCGACGAGATTTGGCATGCCGGCGACTTTGGCAACATGGAAACTGCGGATGCTCTTGCTGCTTTCAAACCATTGCGCGGAGTTTATGGCAATATCGACGACCAAAATGTACGCACTGTTTATAAACGTCATCTTAAATTCAGGATCGAAGGTGTTACGGTGTGGATTACCCACATTGGCGGTTTTCCCGGGCATTACGATAAAAGTGTAAAGCCCTGGATATTCGAAAATCCGCCCAAACTCTTCATCAGCGGACACTCGCATATTTTGCGCGTTATTTACGATAAGAAAATTGGCTCGCTGCATATTAATCCGGGAGCTGCCGGCAATCACGGGTTTCATAAGGTGAAAACCCTGTTGCGCTTTGTTATCGAGGGCGACCGTATTAAAGACCTTGAAATAATGGAGATCGAACGTAAAAAGTAAGCTAATTGTCTATGTTTTCATACAAATCGGGTATAAAAGTCTGCTCGTCGATTGGTGTACGTACATATCCTTTGGTAACCGGACGTGGTTCCAGTACTTTTTTTTCGGGAACGTAATCGTCGTAAGGAATTAGTGTGAGCAAATGACTGATACAGTTGAGCCGGGCTTTTTTCTTGTCGTCGCTGTCAACAACATACCAGGGCGACTGTTTGGTGTCGGTGTATCCAAACATTTCGTCTTTTGCTTTTGAGTATTCCTCCCACTTCATTCGCGATACCACATCCATGTCGCTGAACTTCCATCGTTTTGTGGGGTCGTTAATTCTGTCCTGAAAGCGTTTTTCCTGTTCTTCTTCGCTTACCGAGAACCAATATTTTATAAGAATAACACCCGAACGGATGAGCATGCGTTCGAAATTGGGGCACGAGCGTAGAAACTCCCAGTATTCGTCGTCGTTGCAAAAGCCCATTACCCGTTCAACGCCTGCACGGTTGTACCAGCTTCGGTCGAATAAAACCAACTCGCCGTCGGCTGGTAAATGTTGTACATAGCGCTGAAAATACCATTGCGATTTTTCGCGTTCGGTGGGCACGCCCAGTGCCACAACTTTACAAATACGCGGATTGAGGGCTTCGGCTAAGCGTTTTATAGTGCCGCCTTTGCCGGCTGCATCGCGCCCTTCGAAAAGTACGACTACCTTTAATCCTTTGCGTTTAATGGTTGACTGAAGTTTAACCAGTTCGATGTACAAACGATCCAGTTCACTCTCATAAAATTTTTTGCTCAATTTACTCATAGCCAGTTTTTGAGATTTACATACGCATAAATTTAAGGAGAAAAAGCAGGAAATGCATCAATTGTTCGTGCTTAGTTGTCAAAAATGTTTAAATCCCATTCATCGTGCCATTCGATAACTGGTTTTTCGTTTTCGAAGCGAATGGGTAACCAAATGTAGCGCCCATCAATGGGGTTGCGTGGACGCCAGCGGTCGCCCATGTAAATGTATGCATCTTTTTTCCCCTGAACTGGCAGTACATAAGTACTTTGTGAGTGGAAAGTCAGTTCGGCATCTTTTCCAATACATGGATTACCCAGTGATTCCCATGGTCCCCAAATTGAAGTTGCCACCGCCGAGCGTGCTGCATTTGGATCCCATCCGGTACAGCCCGAGGCTATCAGGTAGTAATTGCCATTTCGTTTAAATATGGCTGGTGCTTCGTTGTGCCCGCCGGGGAACAAACGGGTGTATTTTCCGGTGAATCCGGTGTAATCGTCGTTTAATTCAGAAATATGAAGGGTAAGGTTTTCTTCTGATGAGTGGATGTGATAAGCTTTTCCGTCATCATCAACAAAAAGAGTCATATCGCGCGACATTTGTCCTTTTTCAAAGTCGCGTTTTACAAACAAGCCTTCGTTCACAGCTTTTCTCCAGTCGGGAGTCCACCATTCGAGGTCGCTGGCAAATTCTTTATTGTCCATTTTGCCCTGTAGCTCTATAGACCAGTGGCCGGCATTGGGTCTGTGCGATCCAAGGTAAGTGTATGGGCCGGTAACATTTTTGCTGGTGGCTACCCCGGTGCGTGCTGCCGCATATCCTTGTCCTTTTAGCTCCAGGTGAAACCATAGTACATAGGTATCGGTCTTTTCGTTATAGATCACTTTTGGGCGTTCCATAACGCAGCCTTTAACAATTTCGGAGTCGGGATCATTGGCCGAAGCGAGTGCAATACCTTCGTTTTCCCAGTTATAAAGGTCGTCCGACGAGTAACAGCCAATGCCTACCAGTGCTGAGTTGCCCCCGCGGCCTGCTGTTTTGTGTTCGCCAAACCAGTAGTATTTTCCATTGTCGAATATAATGCCTCCCCCGTGAGCGTTGATGTGCACGCTGTCGGTGTCGAGCCATATTTCGCCCGGCGTAAACGACGAATGCATTATTGCGGTTTGCGACTGGCATGAACAGAGCCCCATTGATAAAGCAATAATTACAAGTAAGGTCGAAAAGGTAAAGTTACGATTGTTGATACGCATGTTGGTTCATTTTACAGGTTTGAAAAAAGCAGCCGTGATTCATATTTTGATGAATACGGCTTTATTACCAGCTACGAAATTACCCGAAAGTGCAGCTTTGCTTTTTCATAAACCAGAAAATTACTGTCATAAATTTGACAGAAGTGCTTTTTTTGCCTGAATTTGAACGCAGTTTAAAACTATCTTGAATAATACCGGCTCGATGCATCGGTTTCAACCTCGGTTTTGAGTACCTGGTTGGTGCTAAGGTTCGAATGGTTGCGAAGGTGTGCTTTCAGTGCTTCAGTTTGAGAAAGCCATATTTCGGCTTTCGATTCCGATGCTTCTGCTTCGATGGTTTTTATGCCCTGTCCATCCACCCTGATGAACGAATTTTGTTCCAAATTTATTTGTAAATAATCCATGTTCCGGGGAGCTTCTAAAAATATGTTGCCTTTTACCGCAAAAAAAGACAGCGAATCGACATGCATGTTATTGATATTTACCTGTGAATTTTCAACGCTTATTGTTTTCAAATCCGAGCAAGCAATGGTTCTGTTCCAGTTGTTTTCGTTGTGCGGCCAGGTTAGCACCAATGTATCGCTTTTCATTACGAACTCTGGCAAAATAGCTAGTGAATCTACTTTGACCAGAACCCATGCGGAGTCGGTTTCTGCTTGTTTTAGCTTAACGTTGTTGCTATTGAGCAATACCAAATGCTTGAACGGCGGAAGGGCAATGGCTTTTTTTTCTAATTGTGGCTTTTGTTTTTTTGGATCGACCTGTATGAGCAGCGATAACAAGAAAAGTCCCACCAGGCTCAGAAAAACGATTAGTATAGTTTTACTTGTTCTCATGGTTTAAATTTAATTGGTCAAACAATGGTTTGAGTTCTTCTTTTGTCAGGTTTAGCAGTTTTACTTGTTTGATAAACTCGGGCAACTGCATGTCGAAAAACTCTTTTTTGCGCATGTTTATAATCTGTTGTTGTGCATTATCGGTTACGAAAAAGCCGATGCCGCGCTGGTTGCTGATGATATTCTCGCGTTGTAGTTCCATATAGGTTCGCATTATGGTGTTTTGATTAACTCCCACTGTGGCAGCTTGTTCGCGCACCGAGGGGATTTTGCTTCCGGCCGGGAATTCTCCCGAAATTATTTTATCGCATATATTGTCGGCAATTTGCTGAAAAATGCCTTTCGGGTCTTTAAATTCCATTAGGAAGCCTCCTTTTCTTTTAGTTTGAAATAGGTGAAAGCCAGGGCGACGAGGGTAATAATAGCAAATACAGTTGTACCAATCATGAATCCTTGTTGTTCAGTTATATTATGCTCAGTGAGTTCGATCCATGGATGGCGAAACTTTAACTTTTCAGATAACAAATAGACGTAGCCGATGCCTGTGAGGAATAGCAAGCCCACAACAACAATTGTTTTAATAAGCGGCAGTTTCCGGAAGGTAGCTGCCCCTGCAAATGCTACTACAAATCCCAATACCGACAGAATGAGCAACATAACGAAAAGCCCGGGCTCTAAATTCGCTGTAAGCTTTTCGAACGAAATGGTTTCGAAGGGGAAGGTCGTTAATCCGTTTACTTCGGTATGAACCGCTCCAAAGGGAATAGCATTGCGAATACCTACAGCCATACTGCTTGATATATAAAAGATCGCTGGGTATAGAATGATAAAAACAAGTATTTTTTCAACGAACTCGTAAAGCAAACGTTCGAAGGCCGATACCGGAATCATTAGTTCGGTAAGGGTTCGTTTTTTGTTGCGAAACGAAGGAAAAGCAAAGCCGGTGTATAATAATCCGCTAATATAAAACACTACTAAGAACAGAGGTATCCAGCCATCATGATTCCAATATGAGTGTGGATTTCTTATATCTAACAAGGTGAAGGCAAAAATGGCGAACCATATTGCACCCCAAAATAGTATTGTTTGCCTGTAATTCGATATCAAAGAGCAATTTGCGTATTTCCCGAATCGTTTAATATTAAATATCTGATTTGGTTTCATTTTGGTTTCATTTTAGGTTAACACCATTTACTACAGCGTTGAATAGCAGTTCCATGTCGATAGTTGTACTGGCAGCTTGAGCTTCTTTTATAACCTTGTAACCACCCGGAGCTACTTCCGAATAGAGTGTTTCGCCCTCTGAGAGCTGACTAACAGTTATAAAAGCATATTTTTCGGCAATATCCCAAATAGTACGGTGCATTTTAATTTGACCGCAATCTAGTATCAAAAGCGTGTCAATCAGGTTTTCCACGTCTTTTACCTGGTGGGTCGAAATTACAACCAGTTGATCTTCGCCAAGCGAGGCAGCAACTACTTTACGAAAAATGGCTTTCGACGGGATATCTAACCCGTTTGTTGGTTCGTCAAATATCAGGAGCTTGCAATTGGTCGAAAGCGCAAAGGCAATCATAAACTTTTTGCGCTGCCCGTATGATAATTTCGACAAGCTGTTTTTCGTGTTCAACTCAAAATCGATAAGAATTTGATACAGCTTTTCGCTGTCGAAACGTGGGTAGAAATGGGCGTGGGCTTTAACAAACTCGCCGATTTTTGAGGCTGGTAGTTCATACTCTTCGGGTACAAAATATACTTCTTTTAAAAACCGGGGAAGGCGGTCGAAGGGTGTTTCGCCCATAATTTCGATGGAGGCTTTTGGTGCAGTCAGCATGCCGGTCATTAATTTTAACAGGGTCGATTTGCCTGCCCCGTTTTTGCCCAACAAACCCACAATGTTTCCTGCTTTTTCCGAAAGCGACAGCCCATCGAACAGATTGGCCTGCTTCCCATACTTAAAATTCAGGTTTGTGATTTCAATCATGGTTTTATCTTATAGTGTTATAGGATACTAGTACAGTGCAAATGTAAAGAGATTTTTTAAAAAAGCAAGCGATTGATTTAAAAAACATTATGAATTGTGCTAAAGCCCATGCCAATAGGGGTTTTAGCTAAAGGTTTTAATTCTTATCGATGTATTCTTTGGGCGTACAGCCGTAATAATCTTTAAAGCATCGGGTAAAATACGAAGGGCTTGAGAATCCAACCATATAAATAACTTCAGAAATTGAACGTTTCTTCTGTTTTAGTAACGATGCCGCTACTTTGAGCCGTTGGTTCCGGATAAATTCTTTAGCCGTTTGACCGGTTAAAGCTTTAATTTTTCGGTAAGCCTGGTTGGGGCTGATGCCAATTTCATGACTAAATTTTTCGACATCGAATGTTGAATTGTCGAGGTTTTTGTTCACAGCCTCAACGGCATCATTCAGAAATTTCTCGTCGAGTGAAGTAAGTTCAATTTTTTCGGGTTCGAGAATTTGTTCAGAATAGATTCTTTTGTGTATTTGTTGCC
The DNA here is from genome assembly GCA_027858715.1 of Prolixibacteraceae bacterium. Lineage (GTDB taxonomy): Bacteria > Bacteroidota > Bacteroidia > Bacteroidales > Prolixibacteraceae > Roseimarinus. The sequence continues at coordinate 25,421 of JAQICD010000226.1, read as the reverse complement.
GGTTATCGAGGATGTTTTGAATTTTAAGTTTCAACGATTCGAGACTGAAAGGTTTGTACACGTAATCGACAGCACCCATTTTCAAGCCTTCAATTTCGTCTTCGTGCATTGTTTTGGCCGTAAGAAAAACAACTGGGATGTGTGAGGTTGATAGGTCTTTTCGTGCTGTTTTGCAGAGTTCAAACCCGTCCATAACTGGCATCATAATATCGGTGACTATAATATCGGGGTTTACTTTTTGGGCAAGCTCAAGAGCTTCTTTGCCATTGTAGGTTGCATAAACTTTAAAGTTACATGAGAGGCCGGTAACCAGGAACTCGTTTAAGTCGAGATCGTCTTCAACGATTAGAACCGAAGGCAGTTTGGGGTTTGTTTCGTTGCTTACGGTTAGTTGTTCGCTGCTGGCAATGTTGTTTGGTGCTGTTACGTCGCTTGTACTGCCTTCATTTTCGTCTGTTTCGCCAAGCGTCGATTTTACAGGAATACACACCCTGAAGCAGCTGCCCTTACCGAGTTCGCTGTCAACCGTAATAGTGCCACCATGTTGTTCTGTAAGCGACTTGGAGATATAAAGTCCAATGCCACCGGTGTTTTGGGTGCGTTTATGATGCACCTGGAAAAAACGTTCAAAAATCTTTTGCTGGTGTTCTTCGGAAATACCAATGCCGGTATCTTCAATTTCAACCACTAACATTTCATTTCCACTATCGTTGCTTTCGAGGGCTGCTTTAATGCTAATCTGGCTGTTGTCGTCGGAATATTTGAAGGCATTAAGTACCAGGTTGTATATTATTTTTTCAAACTTGTTGGGGTCGATATAAGCCACAATTTCTTCATGTGGATAAAGTGTTTTAAACTCAATGTTCCGGCTTTCTGCCATTTGCTTGAACGATTCGTAAATACCTTCTATTAGCTGGGATAAGTTGCATTGCTGGATATAGACATCCATTTTTTCTTTTTCAATTTTACGAAATTCCATTAGCTGATTTACGAGCCTCATTAGCTTGTGTGCATTGCGTTGAATCAGACTTACCTGTTTTGTGGCTGTTTCGGTAAGATTTTTTTCGGTGGCCAGTTCTTTAGCCGGACCAAGTATTAATGTAAGTGGTGTTCGTAATTCATGAGTAATGTCGGTGAAAAATTGAGCTTTAAGTTCGTTTAGTCTTTGTCTTTCTTCGCTATGTAAATTTTCCAGTTTAATTCGGCTTTTTTCTTTAACGTCGATAATGGAGTATTCTTTAAAAAAGTACAACAACCCAAAAAACAGTATAATATAAATGATATAAGCCCACCATGTTTTCCACCAGGGAGGAGTTATTGTCAATTTGAGCAAAGCTGTTTCTTCGCTCCATACACCGTCGCTGTTGGCTGCTTTAACCCAAAAGGTGTAATCGCCATGCGGTATGCTCGTATAAATGGCCGTATTACGTGTACCTACATTGTTCCATTGTTTATCGAAACCTTCGAGATAATATGCATAGGTGTTTTTTTTGGGATTTTTAAAATTGAGGGCTGAAAAGGCAAAGGATACTACATTGTCGTTATGCGAAAGATTGAGTGATGAGGTGTATGGCACCGACTTTTTTAAACCGTATCGCTTTTTACCGTTTTTCATACCTATGCTTTCGTTAAATATATGTATGTCGGTAAGAGACACTTCGGGTGGCATCGATGTTTTGAAAAGACTTTCGGGTTTGAATGAAAGGAAGCCAAAGGTACCACCAAATATGAAAATGCCATTGGTCGTTTTCAGAGATGCGCCACGGTGGATGTTTACATTTTGAAATTCGTTGGTGAAATATTCTTTTACAATTGTTTCTTTTTCAGCATTGAATTGTGCAACACCTTTGAAAAAGCCAAGCCACAATTGCGTTGAATCGTCTTCGAGTATGCTAAGGATAATCTCATTGCCAATGTGTTCAACTTTTGGGAAACCCTTGAATAATATTTCTACAGATCCGTTGTGGTCGAGGCGTTGTTGTTTTTTGTTTAATCCGGCATTTGTTCCTATCCATAAATCGCCATTTTCACTTTCGTGTATTACGTTAATCACATTGTCGTTAAGCGAAGTGATATCGTGTGCTGAATAGAAATATTTTTGAAATGTTTTAGTTTCAGGGTCAAAACGGTTAAGACCGTTTTGAGTACCAATCCACACATATCCTTCTGAATCTTCATGAATATCGCGTATGTTGTAATCGCTGTATGCTTCTTTGCTTTTTCCTACGGGGTAAGTTTCTACCTCTGCCTTTCCATTATTGTAAGTGAGTTTAAAGAAACCGCTTTGCATGGTTCCACACCACAATACATCTGGATTTTTTCTCGATTGAACAATGTTGGTTATTTTTTCGCCGGGTATTGCAGGCGAAGTTGAATAATTAAGGTAATAAAAGTTGTTGTGTGAACCATAATCGTTGGGATCACCTGTGAATAGTATCAGTCCGGCATCTTCGGTTCCCACCCACAAGCCTTGGTTTGTGTTGGCAATCGACATGATTGAGGTTGCTGTATAATCGTATCCATTGTGGCTATACGAAATGTTGTCGATGTTTTTAACGAAGCGAAATCTTTCGTTATTTTTTTCATATAGCTTTAGGCCGGGGTAAGTTCCTACCCACAATTTATCATCCTGTTCATCGAAAGCCCGTACGGCACTTTCGATGTTTATACCGTCGATAATCCGGTTTGTTTTATAGCGGATTACGCCTGTGTTTTTTATGTTTGCACGGTCAATTTTTGAGCTGCCTACCCATAAAATTCCCGACCTATCGACATGCAAAGCTGTAATGTTGTTGCCCGACAGGCTGAATGGGTCGCTTAAATCACTTTTATGGGTGTGGAAAATTGCCTCGCCTGGTTTCTGGTTTTGCTGTTCGGGTTCGAGCAGGCTCAGGCCGTCGTTCCATGTTCCAATCCAAAGATTATCGAATTGGTCGAAATATAAACGATAAACCACATTATCTGTTAGCGAACCTTCGACGCTTTTTGCCATGTAGTGCGTAAAGCGAAGACTATCTTTATTGGGGTGAACTGAAAGTTTATTTAATCCACCGCCCCAGGTTCCTATCCATAAATCACCATTTGACGATTCGGCAATATTCGTAACAGTTGAATGGCTTATTGAGTTTTTGGAAGCAGAGGGCAGATAGCGAATAAAACTGCCGTTGTTGCGGTCGAAGTTGATTAATCCGTAATAAGTGGCCACCCAAAGGTTGTTGTGGGTATCTTCGTGTATGTCACTTATTATTTCGTTAACCAGGAAGTGGTCTTTTTGTCCGGTTTGCGGATCGAGCCTGTAAAGGCCACCATTCCAGGTGCCTACCCATATAAAATGATTTTTGTCTTCGTAAAGTGAGATGATCCGGTTCTCAAATTCGAACTGTTCAATTTCGAGTGTTTCGGGGTTGAGGCAGTTGAGCCCCGACGACGTACCTACCCAAATGTTTCCGTTATGGTCTTCAATTAAATCGACAACCTCGCGATTGCTTAGGGTGGTTGAGTCGTGGTAGTTGGGTCTGAAAATTTCGCTTTGGTAACCATCATAACGGTTAAGTCCGTTCCATGTTCCAATCCAGATAAATCCCTTTTTATCCTGTAGGATGACATTCGCTTTGCTGCTCGAAAACCCATCTTCCATAGCCAGGCTTTCGAAATCGAGATTGCGTTGTGAAAATGCATTTAATGCTAATCCTATAATTATCAGTGCAAAGATTATCCGGTGCATGTTTTGTAATCGTTTAAAATGATGATTTTGTGGCGGGTGAAACTTTATTTTATCGCTATATTCCTCAACCTTCGCAAGATAGCATTATTCTGAGAAACGGACAATATAAACAGGATAGCTGAATTTAAAGGATTAAAAATCCTGAGTTTGATGAGCAGTGTTTGCAAAGCTCTTCCAGCATATTCAGACGCTGACAGGTTGTGCTTTTTGGCTGCGGGATACAAAATTTCAAGACCGGGTGCTTGTGGGCAAGATCACATATCCCGAAGTGGAATAATGCGCATTAGCGGTGGGTCAAAACAAATCAGGGGCATGTTTTTGAAAACACGCCCCTGAATATTTGTTGAATAAATGTATTAGAATTTTGCAGGCATCATCACATAACTGTATTGATACGATTTATCGTGCAGCCTGTACTGCCTGTGTGGGAAAGCTCCCCAGCTGTTGTCGCCACCAACGCCGCGTTGTTTGAGGTCAACGTACAGGTAAACCTCGTCGCGCGGGTAAATGTCGATGTTATAGCGTTGCTTTTTCTCAACGCCTGCATCGAAGTTTTCAACCGGGTTATGAAGCGCAGTAACACTTAAGGGTTGCACGCCGGCAATTTTCAGTCCGTTACCGTTTTCGTCGGTAAGTGTAAGCCAGCGTATATCGGTTTTGTTGCCATTTTCCTGTGGCCTGATGTAAGGCACGTATTGGTCGGCTACTTTACTGCTGTAAATGCCTATGTGCGATGAGTGGTTGCGATCGATGTAATTTTCCCACGGGCCGCGACCGTAATATGTATAATTATTGAAAGCTGCAGGTACCACCATCGCCATGCCGAAGCGAGGCATTTCAGGCAGGTCGTCGTTTCCAGCCTCGTAGCTTGCATCAACCTGTATGGTGCCTTCGCGCGAAATGGTGTATGTGGCGGTATATTTCGACTGTACGTCGGTGAGCATGTATTCGAATGTAACTTTTACTTCGTTATCGTTGCGTGTTACTTCGGTGTTTTCAACCCTTTTATTGTCACCGGCTTTGCGCCATATTGTTGAGCGTGTAGGCATCCGGTTGCCAAAGTCGTTGTCGGTTGCAGCTCTCCAAAAATAAGGCTGCGGTGCATGTTGTATCAGACGCTGGTCGTTGTACCAGTAATCGCTGAGGTATCCGCCACGTTTGTCGAGCCTGATATAGAAATTATCGCCGCGTACCGATATGCCGCGGTCGTCTTCTTCAACATCATATTTCTCCGAGAGTTTACCTCCGTTTTGTTTTGCAGCAAACCACGACTGAGGATTTATTTCGAATTGTTCGCGAGCCACCTCGTGATTGGCAGGAACCAGATCTGTTTGTGTGCTGGTGTAAACATAAACGTTTAAAATGTATTCCGAACCATCCTGGGCGTTCATTTCCGGCAATGGAAGTTTCACTTCTTTGCTGGTTTGTGGCGCTGCCGAAACTGAAAAATTACCGGCTTTTACAACTTTGCCATTTAGCAAAAGTTCCCATTCAAAATTGAAACTGTTAAGTGAAGTGTATAAATACTCGTTTTTAATGTTAATAGTACCTTGTTGCAGGTTTACAGCTTCGAAATTAATAGACTGGTGGATTTTTTTCACTTCGAACAATCCCGGATGTGGGGTGCGATCGGGGTTTACAAGTCCGTTCATGCAGAAGTTTTGGTCGTGATGTAAATGGCCGCTTCCCAGGGCACCACCATAGCCCCAGTATTCTTGTCCGTTACCATCTGTAGTAAGCAGTCCCTGGTCAACCCAGTCCCAAATAAAACCACCCTGCATATTTTTCGAGCCGTTGATAATGTCCCAATAAGCTTTAAAATTACCGGTACTGTTGCCCATGGCATGCGCATATTCGCACATGATATAGGGGCGTTCAACCGCTTCCCTGTTTGCATAATTCTGCATGTTTCTAAATCCAGGGTACATGGGGCAAACGATGTCGGTGTTTGAATCTTCACCTGCTTGTTCTGATTGCACCAGGCGGGTGTTGTCGCGCTCTTTAATCCATTCGTAACCTTTGAAAAACACAGGGCCGTTTCCGCACTCGTTTCCAAGGCTCCAGATAATTACCGACGGATGGTTTTTATCGCGTTCAACCAGGCGTTGCATGCGGTCGAGGTGGGCGGCTTCCCATTGAGGGAGGTAGGCCGGGTGGCTTTCCTTGCGAAACCATCCCTGGTGCTCGGCTCCCATGTCGTGGGTTTCAATGTTGGCTTCATCAACTACGTAGAATCCATATTTATCGCAAAGCTCGTACAATTCGGTTGAATGTGGATAGTGGCTTGTGCGTATGGCGTTTATGTTGAATTGCTTCATCACCCGCAGGTCTTTCATCAATGTTTCAACAGGTACATAATGCCCGGTGTTTTCATCGTGCTCGTGCAGGTTTACCCCTTTTACCATTATTCGTTGGCCGTTTACCATTAGCTGGCCATCTTTCAGCTCAACACTGCGGAATCCGGTTCTTGTGCTGGTCGATTCAATCACTTTACCATTTTTATCGTTTAGGGTAATAACCGTTGAATACAAGTTTGGTGTTTCGTCACTCCAAAGTTTTGCTTGTTTAATCGTTTTTTCGAAAGTGATGGTTTTGCTGTTTCCGGCAGGAACAACCACGCTTTTGGTCTGTGTGAACACTTGCTTGTTTGTATTGTCGTAAAGGCTAACACTAACGTTGCGTTCTGTGTTTTTATCGGTGTAGTTTTTCAGTTCAACATCGGCAACGAGTATCCCGTTCTTGTAGTTTTTGTCAAGATTTCCTTTTACAAAGAAGTCAGAAATGCGGGTGTCGGCTGTCGAATACAGGTAAACATCACGTTCGATACCGCTCAGGCGCCAGAAGTCCTGGTCTTCGATGTAGCTACCGTCGGTCCAGCGGTAAACTTCAACGGCAAGTGTATTTTCACCCTGCCGAACATACGATGTGATATCGAATTCGGCCGGTGATTTGCCTACCTGGCTGTAACCAACTTTTTCGCCGTTTATCCAAACATACATGCCCGATGTTCCGGCTTTGAAATGGAGATAAACCCTTCGTCCATCCCATGTTTCGTCGATTTCGAAAGTACGGCGGTACGAGCCAACCGGGTTGTAGTCGTGACTGATAAACGGAGGATTTTTCGGGAATGGGTACTTGATGTTGGTATAAATGGGTGTGCCATAACCTTCGAGCTCCCAGTTAGCTGGCACTTTTATTTCGTCCCAGTGTTCAACATTGTAGCTTTCTTTGTAGAAATCAGTTGGACGCTGACCAGGGGTTGGCGACCAGTTAAATTTCCAAATGCCACTCAATAACTTATAATAAGGCGACACTGCGTAGTTGTTTCTCAGCGCTAGTTCTTCCGATGGATAGGCCATGCTCGTTGCGCGTGTTTTTTCTTTGTTTATTGCAAAAATTTCGGGGTTCTCCCAGTCGGGATTGTCTGCTATACCGGTGTTCGATATAAACAAACCCACGAATAAGATAAAAAATAAATTCCTCAGTTTGATCATAATATTTCTGTCTATTGTTAATATTTACTGTTTTAAAAAGCGTAAAATCCACATGTTTGCTAAAGTATTTTATACCCCACTTTCAAAATAGTATGAATTCTAAAATTTGTAACAATTATTCAATTTCATGATAATAACACTATGCTCTTTTGCATTTCAGCGATTTCATTGCATTGTTGTTCGGATTTATTATAAACTTATCGCCACTAATTCTTCAAATTTGTTTTGCGATGCAGATGTCTGCTGCTGCAAAAATATTATTTAAAACTTCAAAATGATGAAAGGTATAAAGACGATAACCTTTTTGGTTTTTAGTGTTTTGAGCATTCAGCTTTTTGCTCAGTCTCCGAAACTGGATTTTACAAGTTCGAGAACAGTAGATGTTAACTCTCCGAATGAGTATGATGGTTTTGAGCTGGTATGGAACGACGAGTTTAATCATACGGGGCATCCCAGTGAGTTAAACTGGGGCTTTGAATACGGCTTTGTGCGTAATTACGAACTGCAGTGGTATCAACCACAAAATGCAGTTTGCAAAGACGGGCGTTTGCTCATTGAAGGAAAGCGCGAACGGGTAGGTAATCCGAATTATAATGAGGCAAGCAACGACTGGCGTTCGAACAGAGCTTATGCCGAATATACTTCAGCATGCATAAAAACCCGGAGATTACAAGAGTGGGAAGCAGGCGGATACTACGAGGTGCGTGCCCGTATTGATACTACACAGGGCTCGTGGCCGGCTATATGGCTTTTGGGAACCGAGGGGCACTGGCCACAAGGTGGAGAAATTGATATCATGGAATTTTATCGTTCAGACGAGAAGCCTTCGATACTGGCCAATGCAGCATGGGGTACTTCTCAAAGATATGTTGCCAAGTGGGATTCATCCCTAAAACCTTTATCTTGGTTTCTTGAAAAAGATAAAGATTGGGTCGAAAAATATCACGTTTGGTCCATGTACTGGGATGAAAACATTATGGAGATTTATCTTGATGGAGAATTGCTAAACAGCATTGATTTATCGGGAACGATAAATCCCGACGGAACAAATCCTTTTGCTCCCGGCAAAAAGTTTTACCTGTTGCTGAATCTTGCCATTGGCTCTAACGGGGGAAACCCTTTATTATCTGAAACCCCTTTTACTTATGAAGTTGATTATGTTAGGGTTTATAAGAATAACTAACTATTTAGCAATTATCAGTTTGCTGGTAAAGGTTGCATTTCCGTCAATCGAAATTTTCAGTATATAGTACCCGTTTTGCAGGTTTCTTATATCAATAGTTGTGTTGAAACCACTGAAATTATGTTTTCCGAATCTTGCTTTCTGCGAGCCCGACAAGTCGTGCAGGGTAATCTTTAATCGGGCATTATTTACTTGTGCAAATTGAATATTTACAAAGTTAGAGGCGGGATTTGGATAAACTGAAATACTGTTTTTACGGTAACTATCCGACCATGTTTCTTCGGGTTCTGCCATTGGAGTACCATTTGCATTCAGCGAGAGTTTCCAGTTTTCGGGCAGGTTGTTGTCAAGGTTAACATCAATAAGTTCTATTGAACCATATTTTGCTTCGCCGATAACGGGCCATGGTGTTTTGTTATCGTAAGTAACTTCATCGATGATACACCCAAAGCTGTTTTGCAAGGCTACTCTTTCGCCACTGTTGTCTAATTTGATTTCGTATTCGCCAAAAGGATTAAATCCGTGCCGTATTCTGAACATAGTGGCACTGGCTGCAATAACCAAATATTCGCCAGCCCCGATTGTTTCGTCCATTGGGAATGAATAATCGATGCCATCGGAAAAAGAAATGCCCGTAAGGTCAATGTCTTCGTCTTCGGCATTATAAATCTCGATAAATTCTTCATCGGAGCCCATAATTGGGTCATACATTATTTCTGTTATAACCAGGTTTGGAATATCAATAATTTGGTCGGGCACATTTTGTAGCTGGCCATCCATCCATTCAAGGCGGTTGTAAAGCCAATCCTTCATATAGTCAACCTCTTTTTTGTAGGTGTCGCGTTGCCACCAACCCGTAGGGCTGCGCCAAAGTTCGTTGCCTAAAACCGGCCACCGGTTGAAATTCCGGCGCTGAGCTTCATCAATATATAAAGCTGTTGAGTCGATGTATGCCACTATAGAATCGGTATGCAATGCATTTTCGCGTACTTCTAACCAGCGTTTTTTCAGTAAATATTTAAAAGTAGGCTCGTTGAACATCCTGCGCCAGAATGTAGGAACGCTTTCCCAAACTTTGTTGATGTTCCATTCATCAATTTTGTTTCCATCGTTGAATGTTGAATTTGAAAGTGCCTGATCGAAGTCCCAAACTGGTCCTGCCGATAATTTTTTTCCGCGATCTTTGTGAAAGTAGCTGCTCCACCCGTAAGCATCGGAGTTTTTGCAGGCTTCCTGCACAAGTATTTCATCGATAAACGATTTAACATCAATCCACATGGGGTAGCCTGTTTTGGGGTCGGCATAATTATGTTGTCGCATTACCATCCTGAATTTATCGTCGTAATTTCGTATGTAGATGGTTTGTGCAGCATTTATGTCTTCGGCTTTTGGATAAACAAATCGTCTGCGTTCGCCAAAATCGAGGCCTATTTGCGATACTTCGTAAATATACCCGCCTGTAATCGAATCGGGATCAGTAGTCCATGGGTAAAGCTCTTCTAAATCGAGCCTGTCGTTATCGCGTTTAATTTTTTCCATCAAAAGGTAAACGCCGTCGTAACTTCCGTTTAAAATTACTTCGCAAAAAGCATAGCGGCTTGCATAGCGTCCAAGGTTCTGCGACATTTGGCTGGCAATGGCGTGCCGCATAAGCGTTTTATCGAGATAGCAGGCTTTAAGTACCCAGTCGTTTTCTTTAGGTAAGCCAAGTATCTCAACATTTCGATTTTTGCCTGTTTCGTCCACAGTTTCAACACGATATGGTTTTTTAGGAAATCCTCTTGTGCTGTTACCCCTCAGGTTTATCCTAATTGGCCCCGACGATTCGTGGAAGGGACCTTCAATATAATTTCGCTTTCCCTTATCGTTGTATGCAATTTTCATCATTGCATTTATGTGTTGGTCGCCCACAGCACGGTCACCTTCGGTTTCGATAATGACGATGGGTAAATTTGAAGAGTAAAACTCGCCAATGGGTGGATTAAACCAGTCGGGAATGCTACTGTAGGCAGTTGACGCCTTGTTCAAACATATCGAAAAGAATGGTATGCACGACAAATCGGAAGAATTTTGTTCAACATTATGTACCTGTATGGCCAAAGTATTATTCCCAGAAATTAAACAGTTGTCGAGTTTTATTTTTGATATACTGAATTCATCGGGCATGCCACCCTGGTACATTTGTGCCTCGTGGTTCGAATAAGCTGGGGTATTATAAGATGGTTCAACACCAACTGTACTAATATTTGAACGAGCAATTTCAACACCATTAATGTAAGCTACAAAGGCATCGTCGTAATCCATGTGAAATACGGCGCGGGTTATTTCGTCGATGCTGCTTATATTGAATGTTGTACGCACAAAAACCGATAGAGTTGATGGAATAGTTGTTAGATCATCATTGTCGGCATAGCCTACCGATGCTGTGCTGCTTATCCACAATTGGTCGTTAAACTCATTTGTATTCCAACCTGTACCGGGGGCGCTGTTGCCTAAAAAATATTTAGCATTATGGGGTGGTTTTACTACAGTGTACCAGTATTCTGATGAAGCTTGTGAAAAAACTGTTGCAGGAAGAAGGGAAAACGATATTATAAAAAGCGCGATAATAGACGTGTATGAAAGTATTCTTTTTTTGATTTTTTTTTCAGAAGAATAAAAAGGCAAATAAATATTTGACGTATTTCTGTTATTTATATGCACGATGTTATGGTTTGTACTCATGGTAAATGGTTCAGTTCAGTTACAATATTGCAAATGAATGCAGAAAAATTTTCACTGCATGTCAGAATTCGACAAAATACTAGTAAATAATCGCAAAACTCTTCTTTATTTAGCATCTTTGTTATAAAATTAAATATCAATGATGCAATTCGCCTTAATTGTTGCAGGTGGCAGTGGCAACCGGATGAAGTCAGACTTACCTAAACAGTTTCTTCTGCTTGATAAGCTACCGGTACTGATGCTTACCATAAATCGTTTTTATCTATTCAACCCCGAAATTGAAATGCTATTGGTTCTTCCCGAGAAACAGGTTGAAACATGGAAAACTCTTTGCCAAAAGTATCATTTTGAAGTCAATCATCAAATTATTCATGGAGGTGAAAACCGTTTTCAAAGTGTAATGAACGGACTTGAAGCCATTAACGGAAACGGCGTTGTGTTTATTCACGACGGCGTTCGACCATTGGTGAGTTCCGAAACCATCAGTCGATGCCTCGAAACGACCCTCGAAAAAGGAAATGCAGTGCCGGTACTTCCTGTGGTTGAGTCGCTACGGAAGGTGGAACGAGGCACAAATCGCATTGTTGACCGTGAAAAATATGTGAACATTCAAACTCCGCAAACATTTTTTGCCGAAGAAATAAAAGCGGCTTATGCACAGGGGTACGACCCGCTGTTTACCGACGACACTTCAGTGCTCGAACGAAGCGGCAAAACCATTAACCTGGTAGAAGGCAACCGCGAAAATATTAAAATTACGCATCCTACCGATTTAATTATCGCACAAGCATTGATTAAAACAGACAGTTAGAATTTTATGATGATCAACGAAATGTTGTGATTAAAAACCCTTAAAATTATACAGCATGAACCCTTCAGCCACCTTACGATTATTAATTTTATTTTTGACGCTATTTGTAGCAGCTTGTTCTTCAGAAAAAAAACAAAAAGTTGAAACCACTTCACCCGACCTTTTTCACGAATATGTGAGTGGATTTACATCGGGCGAAGTAAAGCGTTATGAAAGCATCGTCATAAAATTTACACGCGATATGGTTGATGAAGCCCAACGCGGTAAAAATGTATCCGCTTCGGTGCTTCGTTTCGATCCGTCAATCGAAGGAAAGGCCATTTGGGTGAGTACCGATGCCATTGAATTTTCAGCAACCAAAATGTTGCCCTGGGATACTGAATATACTGCCTCATTGAAACTGTCGGAGGTAGTAGAGGTGCCTGATGAACTTACAACCCTTAATTTTAAATTTCGAACGCCGCAAAAGCAATTTGCTGTATCGCACACTGGTTTAGAATTATCGCCGCAAAATTCGGGCATGTATTCGCTTGGAGGCGAAATTAAAACTTCCGATATCTTTACTTCCGATGAAGTTGAAAACCTGCTCGTTGCCACTCAAAACGATAACCTCTTGAAAATTGAGTGGGAACACAACCCTAAAGTGTTTTCGCATAAGTTTGAAGTGCAAAACATTGAGCGCCTGAAAGAAACCTCAGCAGTTCGTCTGCAATGGGATGGCAGTAGTGTTGGCGTGAAAGATGAAAGCAATGAGGCAACTATCACTGTACCATCGTTACTCGATTTTAATGTTTCGTCGGCGCGGGTTATACAGCAACCCGACCAGTATGTTGAAGTGAACTTTTCGGATCCGGTGAACGCGCAAACCGACCTGCGGGGTCTTGTTTTGCTCGACGGACAGCCAGTCGCCAGGTTCAAAACCGATAACAATACCCTGAAAATATACCCGCCGAAACGAATATCGGGAATTCATACACTGAAACTTAATGGTGCAATTGAAAGCATAAACGGTTATAAGCTGGATAAAGAGGTTGAATATTCGCTTAATTTTGGTGGGCTTAAACCTGCTGTTAAACTCCTTGGCAACGGTGTAATCGTGCCCAAATCGGACGAACTGTATTTCCCGTTCGAGGCGGCAGCGCTTAGTGCAGTTGATTTGCGCATCACCAAAATATTTACCAACAACATTCACTCGTTTTTGCAAGAAAACAACTACAACAACGATTATCGTCTGAGCCGCGTAGGCCGTATTATCCACCGCTCGAAAATCGATCTTACCGACAAAGGCGCGAGCGACCTTCAATCTTGGAATGGTTATAATATCAACCTTTCGAAGTTTGTCGATATTGAACCCGGTGCAATTTATAATGTAGAAATTGGTTTTCGTAAGGCTTATTCGCTTTACAATTGCAACAACAGCCAAACAGAAACCGATGAGTATGTGCCCATTGACCAAGAAGAATTATACCCCTCGAAAAATTACAGATCAGTATATTACAATAATTACAGCAACTGGCAGTTGCGCGACGAAGCCTGCGAACAGGCATACTTCTCGCCCGATAAGTTTTTGAGCCGCAATATTTTGGGTTCCGACTTTGGTATTATTGCCAAACTCGACGAAAGCAACAATACCTACATGGCTATTACCAGCCTGCTTACTGCCCAACCGGTAAATAAGGCCGAAATTGAACTCTACGACTATCAAAATCAGTTGATAACAACAGGAAACACGGATAAGGAAGGTATGCTTAAGCTGAGTCCCGAACGTAAACCCTTCTTGTTGATTGTAAGAAAAGACAAAATGATTGGTTACCTTAAAATTGATAATAACACCCTGCTTTCAACCAGCAATTTCGATGTAGAAGGCCAAAATGTGAAAGAGGGTGTAAAAGGATTTATTTATGGTGAACGCGGCGTGTGGCGACCCGGCGACTCAGTCTTCGTCTCTTTTATTCTTGAAGATAAGCTGCAAAAACTACCCCAGGGGCATCCGCTAATTTTTGAACTATATAATCCCAAAGGTCAGTTTGTGCAGAAAATGACCCAGGCGTGCGACGAACGCACCATTTATCCGTTTTTCTTCAAGACAGGTAGTGAAGCACCAACCGGGAACTGGCAAGCCGTAGTGAGAGCCGGAACCGTTAAGTTTTCGAAAACCATCAGGGTTGAAACCGTTAAACCCAACCGACTTAAGGTTGAAATTAAATTCGACGATGAACTGCTTTCGGCACAAAAGAAAACATCCGGGACACTTGAATCGAAATGGCTGCATGGTGCATCGGCAAAAGGGCTTAAAGCGAAGGTTGATGTGTCGTTCAACAGCTATACACCAAAATTTGATAACTACACAGCGTATGATTTTTCTACACCTTACGATAAATATTACGGACAGGAGATTACTTTGTTCGACGACAAACTGGATGATAAGGGAAAAGCCGATTTATCTTTTGAATTTGAGCCCAACCGCGAGGTAAGTGGCTTTCTACGAGCTTCTTTCGTTACAAAAGTGTTCGAAAAAGGCGGCGATTTCAGCATTAACTTTTTCACCAAACCGTTCTCACCTTATTCAAATTACGTGGGACTTAACATCGACTGGTCGTACCATAATTGGAACAAACTTGATAACGACAAGGCACATGAAATTAAGGTTGCTACAGTTGACGGTGTGGGCAATCCTGTTTCAGTTAAAAACATTGAAGTGAAACTTTACGAGCTCGAATATCGCTGGTGGTACAGCGGTAACCACGAAAATCTGGCTTCGTATGCCGGGCGAACTTATCACAAGCCGGTTTTCGAAACCACACTGAACAGCAGCGATGGCGAATCTTCGTTCAGCATTGGTGATGATGCCGAGCGCTGGGGACGACACCTGCTGCTGGTTACATCACCCGACGGACATACAGCCGGGCAGGTCATTTACTTTGGCTATCCGTGGGGACGGAGTCCGCACAAAGGCGGTGCACAAATGCTGGCACTGGTTACTGAACAGGATCGCTACAATGTTGGCGACGAGGTAACTGTAAGCTTCCCGGCTAATGATGAAGCAAGGGCACTGGTAAGCATTGAGTCGGGTAAGGGATTGCTGGCGCAGGAGTGGGTTGAAAACCTGTCGGAATTTACCCATTACAAATTTAAAGCAACGCCTGAAATGACGCCCAACATATATGTTAGCATTATGTTGGTTCAGCCTCACGGCCAAACCGCCAACGACCTGCCCATACGACTTTTCGGCGTGGTACCCATAATGGTTGAAGACCCCGACACGCATATCGAACCTGAAATTAAAATGCCTGAAGAATTGCGTCCGCTGCGTGAGTTCACCATTAAAGTGAGCGAAAAAAACAAGAATGCCATGGACTATACCATTGCCATTGTTGACGAAGGATTGCTCGACCTCACCAATTTTTCTACACCCCAACCATGGCCGGTTTTTTATGCCCGCGAAGCCCTCAATATGAGAACCTACGATATGTACAACTACGTGATGGGTGCTTTTGGCAGCCGTCTCGAAAGCATGTTTGCCATAGGTGGTAGTGATGCTATTTCCGACGATTCAAAAAAGAAATCGGAACGCTTTAAACCTGTGGTAAAAGTGCTCGGGCCATTCCATTTGAAAGCACGGCGTACCGATGAACACAAAATTACATTGCCGCAATATGTTGGCTCGGTGCGTACAATGGTTATTGCTGCCGGAAACGGTAGTTACGGACATACCGAAGAAACCACGCCTGTGCGCGAACCACTAATGGTGCTTGCAACCCTTCCGCGGGTATTGTCGCCCGGCGAAACGGTTGACCTTCCGGTAAGCATTTTTGCCATGAAAGACAATATCCGTACCGTGAACGTGAACATCGAAAGTAACGATTACCTGAAAATAATAGGCAATGCCGATACGACTGTCATTTTTAAAGAAACAGGAGAAAAGGACATCACATTTAAGGTGCAGTCGGCGCTGAAAACAGGAATGGCCAAACTTAAAGTAGTTGTTGAATCGGGGCGCGAGAGCAGCTTTCACGAGATCGAACTCGATATAAGACAACCCAACCCGCCAACTATTAAGTATGAATTTAAAATGCTGAAGCCGGGCGAAAGTTTCAACGAAACCCTCAGTGATTTTGGCATGGACGGCACAAATCACGCTCAACTCGAGCTATCGGGAATGCCGCCGCTTAATCTTGGTTTCCGTTTGAAGTATCTCATCCGCTATCCACACGGCTGTATTGAGCAGATTACCTCGGCTGCATTTCCGCAGTTGTACCTGCCTAAGCTTTTATCATTGGATGAAGCAGAACAGAAAAAGATTCACACTAATATTGAAGCGTGCATTGGCAAGTACAGGCGCTATCAAACGTCAGATGGTGGCTTTGCCTACTGGCCGGGGGGTACGCGTTCGGGAAACTGGGCATCAACCTATGTCGGGCATTTCCTTATTGAAGCTGAAAATGCCGGATATCTTGTGCCGGGCAACCTGAAAAATGAAGTGTTGAATTACATTCGTAACGAAGCAGCCGGTTTCAATCCTGCTAATCAAAACGGGTATATGCTTTACGCCCAGGCCTACCGGCTTTACTTGCTGGCTTTAGGAGGCGAAGCACAACTATCGTCGATGAACAGGATGCGGGCTGTAACACTAAACGATAACCAGACCCGTTGGATGCTGGCAGGCGCGTATGCTTTAGCCGGTATGAAAGAAGCAGCGTATCAACATATCGATTTTCG
Source organism: Prolixibacteraceae bacterium (assembly GCA_027858715.1). Lineage (GTDB taxonomy): Bacteria > Bacteroidota > Bacteroidia > Bacteroidales > Prolixibacteraceae > Roseimarinus. The sequence continues at coordinate 8,766 of JAQICD010000226.1, read as the reverse complement.
AAATATGAAGCCCGACGAACCACACCGGTACAGTTATGGCTCGTACCTGCGCGACCAAAGTGTGATATTGCAAACCTTACTGGCACTTGGCGAAACCGAGCATGCAGCAACATTAGCGCTCGAAATATCGAACGAGTTGTCGTCGCAAGCATGGTATAGCACTCAAACTACGGCGTTCAGTCTGGTGGCTTTGGCTAATTTTGCAAAAGCAACAAATGCAGGTAAAGAGATAAACTACGAGCTTACCGCAAATGGAAACACCAAAGAGCTGGTGAGCAATCAATATACCGAAAAAGTTGATTTGCCAATTAACGCTGAAGGCCAGTGCGACTATACTATAGAAAATAAAGGCAACAATTCGCTTTTTGTCATTCGTACCATAGAGGGTGTGAAACCTGGCGTTGACAAAGAAAGTAAATCGGATGGGTTGCAGCTCAATGTTAGTTATAGTATGCCAAATGGTTCAGAAATTGACCCGTTGAAAATAACTCAGGGCACCGATTTTGAAGCTAAGGTTACCGTTTACAACAAACGGGGCATTCGTGTCGAAAATGTTGCGCTGGAACAAATGTTCCCTGCCGGATGGGAAATTATCAATGCAAGGCTGTTCGGCAACAGCGACGATTCGGAAAGCACATACGACTACCGCGATATCCGCGATGACCGTGTTTACACGTATTTCTCGCTGGGCGCATACGAAACCAAAAAGTTCAAGGTTCGCCTAAATGCTACATACAGCGGCACATACATATTGCCGCCTGTTAGCTGTGGCGCAATGTATATGCGTTCGTTTTCGGCCAAAATAGCAGGCCGCGAAGTGAAAGTAACCAAGTAAAAATGCATTTTCACTAACGCACTCTGTACCATAAATGACATATTAGAAGTTAAATCATTTGATTGGGATAGTGACCCTGAATTTGTTTTTAGCAAATACGTGGTATTCAGAAAGAACAAAATCTAAACCGCAGATTCATCAACATTATTTGAGATTAATGCAGATGCGGTTTTGAGACCTGTATTTTTATGCTATCTTTAGGATTGATTCAAAAACATATTAATATTCAAGATAGAAGGATGATTCAATGTTTGAATGCTCCATTGTACTCAAAAAAACCAATTATCCAAGTACATTAAGTACGATTTTACCCTTCTGTTTTTTTATTTGTTAATATTTTTGTAAGCAATCAATAACAAAATTCAATGGATATTCAATTTTGACCATGATAAAAGAATCGTTATACACACCTATTTTTCTTTTTTATAACAACTCATTTAATTGATCAATAAAATATGAAATACTTAAATATACTAAACCAGTAAAAAATAATTTGTTTAATAAAAACATGTATTCTATGAGACTAACACTAATTCTACTATTAATCTTTTTCCTTGGCCTAAGCAATGCAGCTTTTTCACAGGCTACAGTAAGAGGAAATGTTGCTGATAACGAAGGTGATGCCTTGCCCGGTGCAACCGTTATGATAAAGGGGACAAACATCGGTACTACTACCGATTTCGACGGTAATTATACGATAAACATTGAATCTCAAGATGCTGTTCTTGTGTTTTCATTTATAGGGCTTATTACCCAGGAAATTGAAGTGGGGAATCGCACTCAAATAAACATTTCATTAAAGGCAGATGTCAGAGGTCTTGAAGAAGTTGTTGTAGTTGGATACGGAACGGTGAAAAAATCGGACATTACAGGTGCATTATCTTCTGTCTCATCCGAAGATTTAAATGAAATGCCAGTATATAATGTTAACCAGGCCTTGCAAGGAAGAGCAGCCGGTGTCGATATTGTAAATACCGGTTTTGGTGCCAATAGTTCGCCAATGGTAAGGGTACGGGGAAACAGGTCAATTAAAGCCAACAACGACCCCATGTACATTATTGATGGGATACCTGTTGAAGCCGGAATTAACGAAATTAATCCTATGGATGTTGAATCCATTGAAGTTTTAAAAGACGCTTCTTCAACAGCCATTTATGGTTCGCGTGCTGCCAATGGGGTAATCATAATTACTACTAAAAGAGGAAAAACAGGACAGGTTTCAGTAAACTATGAAGGTTCTATAGGATTCGAAACTCCACTTGTTAAATTCCCATTAACAACCGGTCATGAATGGACAGAAGTCTATCGCGATCTAATGCGCGGTGCTGGAAGATATGCTCCTTCATACTCAGACCCTGTTTTAGATAAAAAAATCTTATCCAGAAATGATCCTGTTTGCTGGGAATCGGTAAAAATGGGTTACGAATGGGAAGACTATGAAAATGAAATAGTTAAAATGCGCCCAACAACTACCGAAGAACAAGAACTTTGGGGAGTCGATCAAGTACCAGTTTATGATCCTTCAAAAGTAAGAACCTATGATTGGGAAAGTGAAGGACTACAGACTGGGATAACCCATAACCACCAATTTAGTGTTAGTGGTGGTACAGAAACACTACGGGCTATGTTTTCTGTAGGATATATAGACCGTACGGGTATTGAAATTGGACAAAGTTACCAAAGGGTAAGTCCCCGTTTAAATTTGGATTTTCAACCATTACCCTGGCTTAAAATTGGAATGAGCAGTTCATTTAGCTCTTCGAAAAACGATCCTGGACATGGTTTATATGGTGGAGTAGCAAGTCAAATCCCTTTAACAATGCCATATGATAGTGAAGGTAATTTCATTATGCTCCCATTCAATAGTGCTATTGAAAACCCACTTCGCGATAATATATTAAATACCGCCGAAGAAATAACTACCCGCTTTTTAGGCAGTTATTATGCTGAAATCAGTTTTCTCAGAGATTTCAAATACCGAATTAATATTGGACAGGATTCGAAACACCGTGGATATGGTCAGTTCGAAGATGCCAATTCCACACAAAGATATGGTAATCCTAATTGGGCCAGATACAGAACATGGCAAGATTTAAACTGGACAGTTGAAAACCTTTTATTCTTTGATAAAGAAATTGGTGTTCATAAAATTGGCGTTACCTTACTTCAAAGTGCCGGAGCTAAAAAATATGAATACACCAGAATGGAAGGTCAGGACTACCCCTATACAAGCCAGTTATGGCATAAAATGCAGAGTTTAAATGATCCCACACTGTTAGACCTTGAATCAGATTACAGAAGAGAGCAAATTGCATCTTTTATGGGTAGAGTTAATTATAACTTATTGGACAAATACTTACTAACTGCCACATTAAGATACGATGGAACATCTAAATTCTATGATGACCCAAACGAACTTCTTGAAAATAACTGGGATTATTTCCCTTCAGTTGCTGCAGCATGGAAAGCAAGTGATGAAGCCTTTTTACAGGATGTTTCTGCCATTAGTCAATTAAAACTTAGATTGGGTTACGGTACTACAGGTCAATCAGGAACTAATCCGTATGAAACAGATGGAACCATTAAAGAATCATTTTATGTATTTGGCGAAGAACCTGCTAAAGGATATACACCAGACAAAATAGCCACAAGGGATGTAGGTTGGGAAAAAACAACCTCAACAAATTTAGGTGTTGATTTTGGATTTTTTGAAAACAGGGTTTCAGGTTCAATAGAATTATACAACAACAATACTCACGATCTCCTACTTGATAAAGCTATACCTTCAGTAACCGGATACTCAATTGTTAGAGCAAATATTGGAGAAGTAAACAACAAAGGCATTGAATTAACTTTAAATACCATAAATATTAATAATGCCGGTTTTGTTTGGGAATCGAACTTGACATTCAGTAAAAACGAAGAAAAAATTGTTGAATTGTATGGAAATGGCTTAGATGATTTGGTGAACAACTGGTTTATTGGTCATCCTATTAACTCATATTATTCTTATAAATTCGATAGAATTTGGCAATTGAAAGATGCTGAAGAAATGCTGGCAGTAAATGAAGCCTCAGGGAAAAATTTTAAAGCAGGTCAAATAAAAGTTGTTGATGTAAATAACGATGGAGTTATTGATGAAAATGATAGAACTGTAGTTGGTCATAATGTTCCTAAATTTACAGGAGGTTTTACCAACCGATTATCATACAAGGGATTTACATTATCAGCATTTTTATATTTTAGAGTCGGTCAGGGTATTTACAATCGTGATACACATTCTCCGGTTCAAGATGGTCTTAATAATGTCAGGTTCAATGTTCATTATTATTCGCTAGCTGCAACAGAAGAGGAAAATGCCACAGCAACACATCCAATGCCAAGCCTTTCAAGGGATCCATATTATGAAGCAATAATGTATCAGGAAGCATCGTTTGCCAAAATCAGGCATATGACTTTGGAATATAATTTCCCTCAAGCAATGTTATCGAAGGCCAAAATCAATAAACTAAGTGTTTATGTTATGGCCACTAATCCATTCTTATTTACCAATTATGAATACCTCGACCCTGAAGCTCAGGGCACCTACGATAATAGCACAAATAAATTCGAAGATAAATACACTCCTTCTGGCATAAGCCCTAAAGGTTGGGTTTTTGGTCTAAGAATTGGATTATAATAATGTAAATAAAATAAAAAAATTAAATAAATATAATACTATGAAAAAATATTTGATAGTAATATTTATAATAGCAACTCTGGTATCATGTGAAGATTTTTTATATGAAGAGCCGGTTGGAACTTTAAGTTATGGCTATTATGAAACAGAAGTAGGTATTGAAGCCCTTGTTAATTCCTGTTACGAGAGTTTACGAGCTAAAGTCGGAAATGAGGGATCTTACGGTTTTTTCAATTATGGAACCGACGAATATATGAAAGGTGGTCAATGGGGTGAAATGTATGCTCAGGATGAGTACAATGACTACACTTCTGAGCTTGATGGTCACGATAAAGAAGGTGGCCAGGCCGACATTAATGACCTTTGGTCTTTAAACTATAATGCTATTGACCGCTGCAACGTGGCAATTGATAAAATTCCGCTGGTAGAAGGCGGTATTGGAATATTTAAAGACGATAAAGGGAAGAATTTACGCATGGGTGAAGTACGCTTCCTTCGTGCTTATTTCTATTTTATACTGGTTCAACAATTTGGTGCTATTCCTTTAACTCTTGAACCTAGCTCAGGTTTAGAATTAGAATGGGAAAGAACTCCTGCATCAGATGTTTACGAAACAATTGTTGATGATTTAAAATTTGCTGTTGAAAATTGTCCGGAAACCCAAATTCAAATTGGAAGAATAACCAAAAACGCTGCCCGACACTACCTTGCAAAGGTATTACTGACAAGGGCCAGTGCTAAAAATAATGATCCGTCCAATAGAAATTCTTTCAGGGGTGGCGACAAAACTGAAGACTTAAAGGCAGCTGCACAATTAATCGAAGACATTGACGCAAGTGGGTTAAATTCGCTTGTACCTAATTATTCCGATATTTTTCTCGAAGGAAATGAAATAAACAGCGAAATATTACTCGCCATTCAATTTAATGATGTGGAAGGTCTTAATGGTTCAAACGGTAACGAATATAAAAACATGCTCCATGAATTCTTTTTTCAGCAATACGATAAACCAGAACCTGGAATGAAACGGAATATTGAATATGGTCGTCCATTCAGACGAATGCATTTAACTGACTATTCCATTGATATACACGATAGACTGAATGATTCACGTTTAAGAAAAAGTCTATTGGAAGTATATTATTCAACAGACACTGACCAAGAGAATGTTAGTAAATGGACAAACGATGAACTACTATTTGCCTTTGACGATGTGGCAGCTGATGGTTCTTGGGCCATTAGATATGGTGATACAATTCGTGCTGATGAATATAAATTTACTTGTGCTACTGCTATTTCTGGTTCAGATACTTATGTTAATGTAGGCGATACTGCGCTAGTATTTTTGGTCAATGATAAAAATACAACACTAACCGATCGAGCCATGATTGCTGCAGGATATACAATATTTGCCAGGTATTACTGGAGTACAAATGCCGATGGAAGTCCTAAAGAATTAGTTGAATCAGACCAAAACGATCATTTCCTCTTTGTTTCTGAACATCCTGTTGAAGGTTTCAATAACATTACAGTTCAAACCTGGAACCGCGACAAATCACCTTCGTTAATAAAATACTGGGACAGACAAAAGCCGGGAGGTTTTGATTCGCATGTAGGAACCCGTGATGTATTTTTGGCTCGTTTGGCAGAATCTTATCTGATTGGCGCAGAAGCTTATGGAAGATTAGGTAATTATTCAAAAGCTGCTGGATTTGTAAATAAATTAAGAAACAGAGCTGCTTATAAGAATGGCGAAGAAAAGCCAAATTCATGGTATCTCTACGATGGTGGCACATCTGGTGATAACAGTAGCACAGCTGCAGCTTTACAGATAAATGCGGGATACTGGGATACAGACAAGGAAATTGAAATGTATCCGGCAAGTGTAAGCTCAAAGGAAGATAGGTTTATCCATTTTATATTGAATGAAAGATGCCGCGAAATGTTAGGCGAATTAGTACGATGGGAAGATTTAACACGTACCGAAACGTTGGTTGAAAGAACCTTACAATCAAACAACGATACCAGAAATTACGGTAACTTACAAGAATTCCATAAATTTCGCCCAATACCTCAGCCTCATCTTGACGGGATACAAAGGAATGGACAGTATTTATCTGCAGCAGAAAAAGATGAATATCAAAATGAAGGATATTAATAATTAATCGAATATATTAAAAATGGGGATGGTTTCTTCCATCTCCCATTTTATTGCTTTCTATCCATTAAAATTAATAGATTAACATTAGGGAAGCAAAACAATGGGGAAAATATTTATAATTAACTCGACTATATTAATTTATTAAAAAAATCAATTATGAAAAAAATCTACTTATTAAGTATTATTATGGTGCTGACAATGATGTTTGGGTCAGCAACAGTTTTTGCACAAGATCTTATAGCTCACTACAAATTCGAAGAGGGTTCAGGCACAGTGGCTACCGATGCTAGTGGCAATAGCAACGATGGTACTATCGTTGGAACTCCAAACTGGGTAGATGGAGAAATTAATGGTGCATTGCAATTCTTAGGAACAGAGAGTGTGGCTTTTCCCGCTGGTTTTATGGGCATGACCTCAGATCAAGGATCAGTTGCTTTTTGGTTAATTGCTGGTACCAATACCGATATAAATACTGTTTTTTGGGCTGGGGATACTGAACTTGGAAATGGTTTTGGAGCTGACAATGAAATGCATATACATTTTGAGTCTCCGGTAGCTGATATTTGGGCTGGTGGAGAAATTGGTTTTTGGGCATTAGGAGACCCCAATGTCCATATTTTTTCAGACCCTGAGAAATTTGCGTTAGGTACAGGAGCAGGAGTTCCTCCAGTAAATCCTACATTAGTGAATGATAGCGTTTGGCATCATATTGCAGGTACCTGGGGTGATGGTAGTCTTAAATTGTATATCGACGGCGTACTGAGTACGGAAATTGCTTACACATCTACAAGCTATCCATTAAACTTCATGTTAGTAGGAAAAATGGCAGGTCGCGATAATAGAACTCTTATCGGTTCTCTTGATGATGTTAGAGTTTATGATGGAGTTCTAAATGGTTTTGATATTGAGGACTTATTTAACAAGGTTGGAGATCCAGGAGTTGGAGTTGATCAGATTTCAGCAAATTCAATTAACTTATCAATTTATCCAAATCCTGCATCAACCGGTGCTACTGTTAAGTTTTCAAGTGAAGCAGGTAAAAATGTATCAATTAATATGTACAGCGTTACAGGTGCTTTAATTGGTAATGTTTACGAAGGCATTTCAACAGCAGGAAACAATACCGCAAACCTTAAAACTGCGGCTTATGCATCTGGTGTTTATTTTGTTGAATTGAAAGCTGGTAGCAATATTGCACATTCAAAATTAATCATTCAAAATTAATTAAAACTTATAGGTAATTGCTTAGGTGTTTTCCTCTTTTTATTAAGTCAATTAGTTAATAAATACTTCGTTGCAGATTCATTGAGGTATTAAAGTATTAAAGTAGAACAGCTTGAGGAACTTTGTGTTTCTCAAGCTGTTTTGCGTTGTACCCTATGATAAACTTAACCCAACTTGAAAATACAAAACCGTATGGTATTCTTATACAGCACATTGCGATTTTGTTTTTTCAACGATAGTAGTCCAATTATAATCAATGTTGTTTTCTTTCAGCCCTTTCCTGATATAATTTACAATTTGGTATGCCAATATCCCGAGCCAAATATGGGGCTCTATGTATTTATCCTTCTGGTGGTGGATTGGCCGTATTTTCAAATCGGTTTTCAAACACCTGAAGACGGCCTCTACATCCCTTGTCATGTTGTAAACATCCCAGATTTATGTTTCTGATATAGTCTTATTTGTATACCTTAAAAAATATTCGCCTTTGGGCTTTTCCCTCTCTTTTACCCGATGCCAATTTATATCTGTTACTATTCCGTTTTCCTTGTCTTCTATGTATTTGATATCATATAACCAGCCTATTCTTGAAAGCTTGCCTTTTATTTTCCCTACTTTTTCGTGAACCTTTTCTGTTTTTTTTAGCGTTCCCTTTTTGGGCAATTTATCTTTTATATCCTTCAATTGTGCCTCTAATCTTTGGGTAAGTTTATTGTCGATGGATTCTTCCTTTTTAAATTTTTGATCACTTTTAATATGTAAGAAATTATCCTCTTTGCCCTCTACGATTGCCTTTGTCAGTTCTATTTTGTTTCCCCTGTTGTCGGTAACAGCTTCTGCTTTGACAGATAGCTTGCTATATTCTTT
>JAQICD010000174.1 GCA_027858715.1 Prolixibacteraceae bacterium | reverse complement strand
CCAATCAATTCACAAAGGTTTAAAAATTCATGCGTACCAAAGCTGTTATCTTCGGTTACACCACCCCAGTGTACATTTACGATTGACGGACGATCTTCCTTAGGTCCAATTCCATCTTTCCAGTGGTATGTGTCGGCAAAACATCCGCCCGGCCAACGCAACACGGGAACTTTCAATTCTTTCAGTGCATCAACAACATCCAGACGGTAACCATTAACGTTGGGGATGTCAGAATCTTCACCAACAAAGATACCTCCGTAAATACATGTACCCAGATGCTCTGAAAAGTGCCCGTAGATATTTTTATTAATCGTTGTTTCAGCCTTCTCAGGGTGAAGCACCAGGGTATTTTGCGACCATGCCTGCACGCTTGCAAGCGATAATACCAGCATTCCTAAAATAATTTTCTTCATAGCTTTATAATATTAGTCATTAGTAAATTAGTCATCAGTCATTAGTAAATTAGTCATTAGTAAATTAGTCATTAGTCATCAGTCATCAGTCATTAGTGACTTAGTAGTTGTCTACAAATGACTAATGACCTATGACTAATAACTATCAATTAGATATTGCCAAGCTTTTGGTATTGCTTGTAAATATCAGCATATTGTTTCACATTTTCTTTTATAGGGTTATATGTTTTTTCATATCCCTGCCCCATTGCTTTCTGAGCTTCTTTAACGTTTTTATGTGCACCAGATGCAACAGATGCAAACATTGCTGCCCCTAAAGCCACGCTTTGATCTGAACGGGCTACTTTAATTGGCATTCCCATTACATCAGCCAGAGTTTGCATCACGAAGTCTGATTTTTTTGCGACGCCGCCAATTGCAACAACAGAATCAATCTTTACGCCATTTTCTAAAAAGCGATCAGCAATCGCTTTTGAACCAAATGCAGTAGCTTCAACCAAAGCCCTAAAAATACGAGGTGCTGTTGATCCTAAGTTTAACCCGGTAATGGTACTTTTTAGATTCTGATTGGCATCTGGTGAACGACGACCATTCAACCAATCTGTTGCAACAATAGTTGACTCTTCAACCGGTATTTTCATCGCTTCTTCTGACAAGGCAGGAATGATTTTATCTTCAATGGCTTTCGCTTGTTCTTTATCATCCAGGAATTGCAATGGCCATGAAAGCACGTCTTTAAACCATGCATATACATCGCCAAAAGCCGACTGTCCGGCTTCAAGCCCAACCATGCCCGGGATAACAGAACCATCAACCTGTCCGCTAATTCCGGGTATTAAGTTGTCACCAATTTCTTTTTCATCTGAAACAATAATATCGCAGGTTGAAGTTCCCATAATACGAACAAGGGTATTCGACTCAATTTCGGCTCCAACGGCTCCCATATGTGCATCGAAAGCACTTACTCCAACGATAACATCAGTTGATAAACCAAGCTTTTCAGCCCACTCTGGCGTTAGTTTACCAAATGGCTCGTCGCTGGTATGTGTTTCGGCATACAGGTGATCGCGCATACCTACCAACTCGGGACCAAGTTCAGACAAAAATTCTTCCGGTGGAAGCCCATCCCAATCGGGGTGCCAAAGTGCTTTATGCCCGGCAGCACAACGGCTTCTTTTAATCTGTTCAATTTCGGTATTGCCGGTTATCACGGCAGGAAGCCAGTCGCAATACTCAATCCACGAAACAGCCTTTTTCTTCAACGACTGATCGATGCGCAGCATGTGCAAAACTTTTGCCCATACCCACTCCGAAGAGTAAATACCACCTTCGTATTTCGTGTAATCAACTTTGCACTTGTGGGCCAGTTCGTTTATCTCATCAGCTTCTTTCACTGCTGTGTGGTCTTTCCACAGGATAAACATGGCATTCGGGTTCTCGGCATATTCAGGCAGCATTGCCAGCGGAGTGCCATGACCATCGGTAAGGGCTGGTGTACTTCCGGTAGTATCAAACGAGATACCTACCACATTTTTAGCTACCGCCGGGTCACACTTCCCTAAAGCTTCTTTTATGGAAGCTTCCATCACTTCGAGATAATCGAGCGGGTGCTGACGATACTGGTTTTTCGACGGGTCGCAATATTTCCCCCCAACCCAACGGGGGTAATTATTAACTGAAGTAGCTAACTGTTCACCGGTTTCGGTATCAACTACCAATGCACGGGCAGAATCGCTGCCGTAGTCTAGTCCTATAACGTATTTTTTCATTGTATGTAATTATAATTTTAAATCATTGTCCGTAATAAGCATTTTTACCATGCTTACGTTCATAGTGTTTTTTTATTAACAAAGGATTCATTTTCAATGCAGGGTTTACCGACAAAGAGATAGAAGCCATTATGGCAACTTGTTCCATAACTACGGCGTTGTGAACTGCATTATGCACATCTTCACCCCACGAAAACGGCCCGTGATTATGCACCAATACGCCTGGCACTTCAATAGGTTTGATACCTTCGAAACGTTCTACAATAACTTTCCCGGTATCACGTTCGTATTCCCCAAAAACTTCTTCTTCGTTCATCTGGCGGGTACAAGGAATGTCCTGTGCAAAATAATCGGCGTGTGTTGTTCCGATATTCGGAATACCAACACCAGCCTGGGCCCACGCAGTTGCATAGGTCGAATGCGTATGCACTACCCCGCCAATATCTTCAAAATGTTTGTATAGATAGAGGTGAGTTGGCATATCAGACGATGGCTTCAGTGTGCCTTCAACTACTTTTCCATCCATATCACACACAACCATATCCGAAGGTTTCATTACATCGTAATCGACACCACTTGGTTTTATAACAAACAGCCCTTTTCCCCTGTCGATGGCACTGGCATTTCCCCATGTAAATATCACAAGGCCATGCTTTACCAAATCGAGATTAGCTTTAAATACTTCTTCTTTTAATGCCTCTAACATTTCGATATGAATTTAGTTAAAAAATGCCGTATTATCCTAAATATCAGGACAATACGGCATCAAGAAAAATATATTATGCTTTTAAGCTGCCGTTAAGCAGATAATAAACATCGTTCCAGCGCAGTTCCTTTTTAAATTCAGAAACTTTAGTATCCTTATCGATGATAACAAATTCCACATCGGCTAATTCGGCAAATGTTTCGATATAATCGGGCGTTAAAGCTAATGTGAAAGCCGAGTGGTGTGTACCGCCCGCGTAAATCCATGCGGCAGCTCCGTCGGCCAGGTTTGGATGTGTTTTCCAGAATGCGCTAGCAACCGGAAGTTTTGGCAATTGGGCCAAAGGTTCGATTACATCGAGCGTATTCACAATAATGCGGAAACGATTTCCCATATCAATAAGGGTAACGTTCATAGCATCGCCAATAGCGCTTTCGAATACCAAACGTGCAGGAGCATCTTTGCCACCAATTCCCAGGGGATGCACTTCAAGGCGTGGCTTTTTAGCTGCAATTGAAGGACAAATCTCGAGCATGTGCGAACCAAGTACGCCTTCGTTGGCCGGATTCATGTGGTAAGTATAATCTTCCATAAATGAGCTTCCGCCCTTTAAACCTTGCGACATAACTTTGATGATGCGCAACAATGCAGCCTGTTTCCAGTCGCCTTCGGCACCAAAACCATAACCGGCTTCCATCAAACGCTGTGAAGCAAGTCCCGGAAGTTGGTCAAGACCAGTAAGGTTTTCAAAGTTGGAAGTAAACGCACCAAAATTACCATCTTCCATAAAACGTTTCATTGCAATTTCGTATCGAGCCTGAACGCGTACGTTTTCGTGATATTTCTGTCCGGGCTTACAATCGGAAGCCACATCATACAACTTCTCGAATTCGGTGTATAAAGCATCCACTTCAGCATCTCTTACTTTTTCGACATATTCAACCAGGTCGCCTACACCATAAGCATGAATTTCCCAGCCAAATTTAATCTGGGCTTCAACTTTATCACCTTCGGTTACAGCAACATTACGCATGTTATCGCCAAAACGGGCAACTTTAAGGTTCTTCGATTCATTCCAGCCAATGGCTGTACGACACCATGCTGCAACCTGATCCTGAACTTTTCCGTCTTTCCAGTGCCCCACAACCACCTTACGGTTTTTGCGCATACGGGCATTTATAAATCCATATTCGCGACCACCATGGGCACTTTGATGCGTATTCATGTAATCCATATCGATTTCGCTCCATGGCAAATCGCGGTTAAATTGAGTATGAAGGTGCATGTAAGGCTTCTGAAGCGCACGCAAACCGGCAATCCACATTTTGGCAGGTGAAAAAGTATGCATCCATGTGATTACACCGATACAGTTCTTTTCACTATTGGCTTCAACACATATATCAAGTATTTCTTCAGGTGATTTCACAACCGGCTTAAACACAACTTTTGTCGGAAGTTTACCTGATCCATTTAGACCAGCAACAATAGTTGCCGAATCTTTATCTACCTGTTCCAATGTTTCGGGACCATACAAATGCTGGCTACCGGTAACAAACCAAACTTCTTTATTCATTAATTCTTCCATATCATCTATTTTTTATTTAATTATTACCAGAAATAAGCATATAATGCAATAAGTATAACAACAATACCCATAGCACCTACAAAGAATTTACCATCAGTTTTAAACAATTCTGGTTCAAAATCATATGCTTTATCATCTTTCTTACCTGAATTAGCATTTGTGAACATGATTATTGCGAGGAATGCCATCATAAATACTAACATAAATATGGAATTAAATCCAAGATTCAATAATCCAACACCAAATAATTCAGTACCCCAGATCAGACCGGAAATTAAGAATACACCACCAAGAATAGTAAATAACCATCCGGCTTTCATTTGTTTTTTATGATTTTCGGGAGTTACAGGTTTATCTTTAACTTGATGTTTGTCGGTTAAAGTAAGTGCAACAGCCATCGAAATAAGAATCATACACACGTATCCCATGCGAATAATAAACGGCAAATCGGGCAACAAGAGCTTTATTGCAATACCTAAAGGAAGTGTTGCAATAGTAGTCCAAAGTGCAGCTCTGTTTGTAGCACGTTTCCATAACAGCCCCATACCAAATACAACAACAACACCGGGATAAATAAAGCCAGTGTATTCCTGAATGTACTGGAACGCCTGGTCAAGCCCTCCAAGTAAAGGTTTGGCAGCAACCATAGCAACAATTAAAGCAACAAAAGCAGAAATACGTCCAACTTTAACAAGTTGTTTTTCGGATGCCTGTTTGTTTATCAAGGGTCGATAAATATCGAGTGTAAAAATTGTTGAAGTAGAATTCAACATAGATGCCAACGATGAAACAACAGCAGCAACCAAAGCGGCAAACGCCAGACCCCGAATACCAACAGGTGCAAAATTGCGTAGCAACCAAGGATAGGCTTCGTCGGCAATTTCAATACTTCCATGTAAACCGGTCAGGGTATGTTGCAAATCGGGATGATTAAACAACACATAAGCAGTAATACCGGGAACTACTACAATAATTGGAATTAAAATCTTGAGGTAACCGGCAAATATTAAACCTTTTTTAGCCTCGGCCAGGTTTTTAGCTGCCAAACCTTTTTGAATAATGTACTGGTTAAACCCCCAGTATCCCAGGTTGGTTAACCACATAGCTCCAAATATTACAGCAAGACCCGGTAGATCTTTAAAAACGGTAGCATCAATGTTTTTATCAATAATCATGTTAAAGTGCAGGTCGGAAGGAACTTCACGCACCTTACTTAATACAATAATAAAACCATCGATTGCATTACCACCCGAACCGCTAACAGCATCGAGTGCAAACCATGCGGTGATTAATCCACCGCCCACCAGGAAAACAACCTGGATTACATCTGTCCATGCTACTGATTTTAAACCACCGTAGATGGAATAAATTCCGGCAAAAACCAGTAATCCCGGAACACCATATATCATTGGTACTCCAAGAATTTGATCCATAGCAATTGCGCCAAGCCATGCTACCGAAGTAAGGTTTACAAAAACATAAACCAATAGCCAGAAGAAAGAGAAAAAGAAACTTACCCCTTGCCCATAACGTTCTTTTGCAAACTGTGGCATGGTGAAAATATTTTTATCAATCATTTGTGGCAGCAAATACTTAGCAACAAGTATTAACGTTACGGCAGCAATCCACTCGTAGGCTGCTATACCTAAACCAATACGAAATCCCGAACCCGACATTCCGATAAAATGCTCGGCCGAAATATTTGCTGCGATTAACGATGCACCAATGGCCCACCACGAGAGTGTTCCACCAGCCAAAAAGTAATCTTTTGAGTCTTTCTCATGTCCTTTTTTAGAACGAGAAAGCCATAGTCCCAAACTAACAATCACTACTGCATAAACAATAAAAATGATGTAGTCAATGGTTGTAAATCCTGCATTCATAAGATAATTCGATTAAGATTATTTAAATGTTTATATTTAATTATTTTTCATTCTAATAAAAAATGTACGATAACAACTTAAGTGTCAAAATGACTTTTTATATGCCCGATAAGTCAAAAGAAAAACCTTTTGCTGTAAGCATTTCATATTTTTCTTTATTAAAGCTATACAAAAAAGCACCTTTCCTTGAATTGTTCTTGTCTTTCATCGGCAAACGATTTAAAAGCCCCATAGACATAATCTTACGTCTGAAATTAGCCGGTTCGATTTGGCGTTGGTAAATTGCTTCGTATAAATTCCTCAATTGGGTGATAGTGAAATTTTCGGGAAGTAACTCAAAGCCAATGGGCTGTGTTTTTGCTTTTCGTTTTAATCGACGTAATGCCCGGTTTACTATGTCGTAGTGATCAAATATTAAGTCAGGCAATTCATCAATAGTAAACCACTGAGCTCCATATTGTCGTAACAACTCTTGGTCGTAATCCAGAATATTGATCAGTGCAAAGTAAGCTATGCTGATAACCCGGTCGGCAGGATCCCTGTCAAGCTCTGAAAAAACACTCAACTGATCGAGATATATATTTCTCAAGCCGGTTATTCTTGCCAAAACACGGTAAGCTGCATCATCAAGAGTCTCATTCTTACGCAAAAATCCACCCATCAAAGACCACATTCCTTTTTGTGGCTCAAAGTCGCGCTTATAAAGCAAAAGCTTCAACTTATCGTTGTCGAAACCAAATATCACGCAGTCAACTGCAAGGTAAAACCGATCTTTTTCGCTATAAGTCATAGTTCGATTAAATAAATCCAAACAAAAGTCAGAATTACTTTTATCTTTTCCAAACACAAAAACATGTTTTAAAAAATAATCCTCACTTAGGCACAAAAATCCACCTCCAAGAATACATCTAAAGCATAACTACATACTTGTATTTCTGCACTTTGACAGCAACAACAAAGCTAAACAAAAATGTTCACATAAATAAATATTTTTCTCGTCTGCAAATTTATTATCTTTAAAAAGAATTGAAATCAAAAAAGTATGGAAACAATAACAAACTTTTTAAACATTGATTATCAGTCTTTAAACGAGTTGATTGGATTTATTATCAAATTCTCCATTTTTCAACTAATATTTATCGTCCTTATATTTTTTCTTATACGGCTAAGTAAAAGGTTGGAACATAAATCTGAAAATGACTTTTATTTAAGAATACGCAAAAATCTTAAATTACCTGCATTTTTATTAACCATAACAATTTCGCTATGGTTAACCATCTCTCTATCCTCCTTTTCGCAAGGCATCACTTTTGTTGCGGGAAAAATACTAACCATTTTATTTATTATCATACTGTCGTGGATACTAATCAGTTTCGTGCGGCTTGTGAAATTTTTGGTACTGAAACAATACGATATTAACCAGAAGGACAACCTCAAAGCCCGAAAAATATACACGCAGTTTAAAATCATTGAAAGGGTTTTGATAATTCTGATAGCAATTATTGCCATATCACTTATTCTTATGACATTTAGTGGTATTAGGCAAATCGGCATGAGTTTAATTGCCTCGGCCGGAGTTACGGGTATTATTATTGGTTTAGCTGCACAAAAAATTATCGGAGGTGTGTTGGCTGGTATTCAAATTGCAATCACCCAACCGATAAGACTTGACGATGTGGTTATTGTTGAGAATGAGTGGGGGCGAATTGAGGAAATAAACCTTACTTATGTAGTTGTTAAAATTTGGGATGAAAGACGTTTGGTACTGCCTTCGACATATTTTATCGAAAAACCGTTTCAAAACTGGACACGAACAAATTCAAATATTCTGGGTACCGTTTTTATCTATACCGACTACAATATCGATTTTGACGCAATCAGGACAGAAATGGATCGATTGCTTAAAAAAACGAACTTATGGGACGGAAGGGTCAAAGTACTACAGGTTACCAATGCCACTGAAAAAACAGTTGAGACGAGACTATTGGTAAGTGCTACCGACGCACCAACGGCTTGGGATTTGCGCGTATATCTTCGCGAAGGCATTCTCAAATTTATAGGAAAGGAATTTCCAGACAGCCTTCCTAAAACAAGGGTTATCGTGAATAATAATTAAATTTGACTACTTGAAATTAAAATATAAAAAATGATACAAGAATCTGAATTAATCATAAACCCCGACGGTACAATTTTTCATTTACATCTAAAACCTAACCAAATTGCTGATACAATATTGCTTGTCGGTGATCCGGGGCGGGTGGACATGATTGCCTCATTTTTCGATAAAATAGAACACAAAGTTCAGAATCGTGAATTTAAAACAGTTACCGGTTGGTACAAAAACCGACACCTTTCGGTTGTAGCAACAGGCATTGGAACCGATAATATCGACATAGTGGTTAACGAACTCGATGCATTGGTCAATATCGACATGAATACCCGGAAGTTAAAAGACGAAATCACCTGTTTGAATCTTATCCGACTTGGGACTTCAGGAAGCCTGCGAGAAAACATACCGGTTAATTCGTTTGTAATCTCTGAAAAATCGATAGGATTTGATGGTCTCCTTAATTTTTACGAAGGTCGCGATATTGTTTCCGATCTCGAGTTTGAACAAAGTTTATTGTACCACACACAATGGCGAAAATTACTTTCGAAACCCTATGTGGTTGATTGTTCAAAGGAATTATTTGATATTATTTCGGGCGATCAAACCATATCAGGTATAAATATTTCGGCACCCGGATTTTACGGCCCTCAGGGTCGTGTTTTAAGACTACCTTTAGCCGACCCTAATTTGAATGAGAAAATTGAATCGTTTGAATTTCTTGGAAAGAAGATAACAAATTTCGAAATGGAGAGTTCGGCCATATACGGTTTATCAAAATTATTGGGGCACGAAGCCTTAACCATTTGCCTGATTATTGCGAACCGTATTACCGGGCAGGTCAACGAGAATTATCAGCCACAAATGAAAATAATGATTCAATATGTGCTGGATAAACTGGCTGAAGAAGTATAAAAATTAGATTTTAGACTTTAGACGATAGACAACAGATTTAAGACAAAAAAACACGGGGTCGGAAAATTAATCCGCCCCCGTGTTTTTTTATAGGTCTATTTAAAATCAAAATCTATTTTGCATAACTTACAGCGCGGGTTTCACGGATAACCGTAATTTTAACCTGCCCCGGATAAGTCATCTCATCCTGAATTTTTTTGGCAATATCGTATGACAGCTGTTCTGATTCGGCGTCGGTAATTTTATCACTTCCAACAATCACGCGTAATTCACGACCAGCCTGTATGGCATAAGTTTTTGAAACACCCGGATATGATAAAGCGAGATTTTCGAGTTCATTCAAACGCTTAATATACGATTCAACAGCCTCGCGACGGGCACCCGGACGGGCACCTGAGATAGCATCACAAACCTGTACGATAGGTGCAAGCAGCGTTTGCATTTCCACTTCTTCGTGGTGCGAACCAATAGCATTACAGATATCCGGCTTTTCCTTATAACGCTCGGCCAACTTCATTCCCAGTACTGCGTGTGGCAATTCCGGTTCATCGTCAGGAACCTTACCAATATCGTGTAATAGTCCGGCTCTTTTGGCTTTTTTAGAATTCAAACCTAACTCCGAAGCCATAATGGCACAGAGGTTAGCTGTTTCGCGCGAGTGCTGCAAAAGGTTTTGTCCGTATGATGAACGGTATTTCATTTTACCAACCATACGAACCAACTCGGGGTGCATACCGTGAATACCCAAATCGATGCAAGTACGTTTACCGGTTTCCACAATTTCTTCTTCAATTTGCTTACTCACCTTGTTAACCACCTCTTCGATACGTGCAGGATGAATACGGCCGTCGGTTACAAGTTGGTGCAACGCTAGGCGTGCAATTTCGCGACGAACCGGGTCAAAAGCTGAAAGCACGATAGCCTCTGGTGTATCATCAACGATAATTTCTACGCCGGTAGCAGCTTCAAGAGCCCTGATGTTACGGCCTTCGCGACCGATAATACGACCTTTAATTTCATCGTTTTCGATGTTGAAAATGGTAACTGCATTTTCTATTGCAGTTTCAGAAGCAACGCGTTGTATTGATTTTACGATAACTTTTTTAGCCTCCTGATTTGCGTTCAGTTTAGCCTCGTCCATTATCTCCTGAATGTAAGACATTGCTTCAGACTTAGCCTCATTTTTGAGCGACTCAACCAATTGAGATTTAGCTTCGTCGGCCGACAAGCCAGATATAATCTCTAACTGCTCAACCTGTTGGCGATGCATTTTATCAAGTTCTTCGCTACGCTGTTCTACCATTTCGAGCTGATGCGTCAGATTTTCGCGAATGGCATCGGTCTCTTTTTTCTCAATATCAAATTCTTTAACACTACGGTTCAATTCGTCTTTACGTTGTAAGTAAGCCTGTTCTTTTTGTTTCAAGCGACTTTCGAGAACAGAGATTTTGTTGTTTTTTTCGCTGATAAACTTCTCGTGCTCCGACTTTAACTGTAAAAACTTCTCTTTAGCCTGTAGTATTTTGTCTTTTTTAACTACTTCGGCTTCGGCTTCAGCCTCGCGTATCGTCTTAACGCGCCTGCCTTTCAAAGCCTTATCCCAAAAAAAGTAGGATATTGGAAACCCGGCCACAAAGGCAATAGCTACTAATATATATGTCCAATCCATTGTTATTACTGTTTTATAGTTTATAAAAAAACCGCATTTGAACATGCATTATTACTTTCTTAAAAAATGCACGTTAAGATGCGGCGATTTGTTGTTTTTATTTATAAGAACGTTAACTTTTATCCAAATAGTTTTTCAAGTGGTCGTTTATATTTTCAATTTGTGCTATCGCAGGATCAATATCATTTTTTTCAACCAACTCGAAATATTCTATTACAAATTGCAAGGTTGCCATAGCCATAAAATCCTGACTATCTGTTCCCTTATAATTTTTACGGTACAACAAAACCCTGTCGTTTATTCTTTTTGCTGCGTTACGTACCGTTTCTTCATCTTTACGCTTTATCCGAATGGGATAACGCCTTTCGGCTATTGTAACATTAATTGTAAATTCGTCATCCATAACGATATATTCACTTGTTTAAAAGGGCCATACATTTATCTACTTCACGTATAATTCTATTAATTTTCAGCTTTGCCGCCTGATTTTCAGGATCGCCATCGGCTAAAGCTTTTGCCACTTTCAAATTCTCATAACGTTTTAACAGCGCCTCGTGTTCATTCTTATATTCACTAAACTGATACTCCAGACCTTTGTATTCGTCTCTAACCTGCTCCAGTTCAGCTTTTGTTTTTTCAAGGCTATCGATTAAACGCCTGATGTTTTGCTTCAATTCATCAATCAGGTGTTGATCTTGTTCCGTCATTACAGGATGATTTCAGTACAAAAATAACATTTTTGTCAAATTGTAAAAACTCAAAAATAGTTACAATTGTGCAATAAATACATATTTTGCATCAGGTTTGTGCATTATTTCTTTGTTCATGCTATCGGACAAACAGTTGTGCTTATGTCATAAATTATTGCATTTTCAACATTTATCAATTTTGTTAATAGAATTGAATATTTTTCAGGAAATGTTATTTTCGCATCACCTTACAGGAATTATCCGTTAATAATAACTAACGAAGCATAAAAGAATGCATTATTTAAATATATACAAATGAAGGCTTTTTATACACTATTTTTCTTTATATTTCTATTTTCATGCCTGCACGCACAAAATGTAAATTTTGCACCACCCGTAGATATACCACTTATCTTAAACGGGAACTTTGGAGAAATTAGAAGCAACCATTTTCATGCCGGAATCGATATAAAAACCAATGGAGAAACTGGGATACCGGTTTATGCTATAGAAGACGGATATGTTTCGAGGGTGGCTGTATCACCCTTGGGTTACGGCAATGCATTATATATTATACATCCTAATGGGTTCACATCGGTATATGCACATCTCGAAAAGTACGATAACGCCATTAGCGAATGGGTAAAAAAAGAACAGTATAAACAAAAAAGTTTTGCATTAAACTTATATCCAAAACCCAATCAGTTCGATTTTAAAAAAGGAGATATGATAGCTTATACTGGAAACAGTGGTAGTTCGGCAGGGCCTCATTTGCATTTTGAAATAAGAAAAACTGAAACCCAAAATCCGGTCAATCCGCTTCTTTTTAAGTTCGACATTAAAGACAATACCAAACCAGTAGTTGAGAATCTATATATCTATCCTGTTACCGACAGTAGTCATATTGAAAACAGCACCAATAAAAAAAAGTACGACCTCGTTTTTTATAATGGCGCCTACCGCCCAAAAGGAAAACACACATTTGAAGGGTATGGGAAATTAGGATTTGGAGTTGATGCCATTGACTATCTCGATGGAAACTGGAGCAAATGTGGCATCTACCAACTTGAATATTGGGTTGACAATCAGCTACTCATCTCGTTTCAAATTGACGAATTGAGTTACAGCAATATGCGTTATATCAACAGCCATATCGATTACGAAGAAAATATTCGCAATAAATCAAAATTCCATAAAACATACATCGAACCCGGCAATAAATTATCAATTTACCAGCAAGCCAGAAATTCAGGATTATTCAGTTTTGAAGACGGGAAAAGACATAAAGTAGAAATTGTAATATACGATACAAACATGAACGCGTCGAAAATCGAGTTTTCGATAAAAGCAGGACAACCAGTTAAGCACAAAAGTGAAAAAACTGAAGCCGAATTCAATTACAACACCGCAAATCATTACAAAACCGATGATATTGAAATTTCATTACCCGAAAATGCACTTTACACCAACATCAAATTTATATATAAAAAAGGCAAAACGCCACAAGGAGCATTATCTCCATTATTCAGAGTGCACAACAAATACACCCCGTTACACAAACCGGCAATCATATCAATTAGCGCAGCTAACCTGCCACGGGAATTAAGAAGAAAAGCGCTTATCGCTCTTTTCGACATCCAAACCAGCGAATTATCATCGATTGGCGGAGAATACAACAATGGAGAAGTTCATACTTCAACCTACAAATTTGGCGACATGTGCATCGTAGCCGACACAATAGCTCCCGAGATTGTTCCGTTGAGTTTTAAAAAAGGAAAACTGATGGAGCAAAATCGAATCCGGTTCAAAATAACCGATAAACTTTCGGGAATCGACAGTTATGAAGTTTTCATTGACGGGAAATGGATACTTTTCGAACACGATCCAAAAAGAGACTTAATAGAATACACCTTTGACGAGCACCTAAAAGCAGGAAAAAATCACAAATTAAAACTAGTGGTTACCGACAAAAAGGAAAATAAAAGCACTTTCGAAACTGAATTTTATTATTAATTTACACAAAGTCATAAAACTATCAATGCCCTTTATTGCAGCATATAAAAAAACTATATTTGCACTTTCATTCCGAAAACTATATTCATAAAATCAGATACGCATGAAACGCGACACATTAGTATTCGATATTATTTCGAAAGAAAAAAACCGCCAACTGAGCGGTATTGAGCTAATTGCTTCAGAAAACTTTGTTAGTGAGCAGGTGATGGAAGCAATGGGTTCGGTAATGACAAACAAATACGCCGAAGGATATCCCGGCCATCGTTATTATGGCGGATGTCAGTTTGTTGACATGACTGAGCAACTGGCCATCGATCGCATCAAACAACTTTATGGCGCAGAATATGCTAACGTACAACCACACTCGGGTGCACAAGCCAACGCGGCAGTATTAAGCGTTTTACTAAAACCCGGCGACACTTTCCTGGGACTCGACTTATCGCACGGCGGCCATTTATCGCATGGTTCACCGGTAAACTCATCGGGTATTTTATACAACCCCATAGCATACAAGGTAACACAGGAAGACGGACGTGTTAATTACGACGAAATGGAAGTCCTGGCCTTGAAAGAAAAGCCGAAATTAATTATTGGTGGTGCTTCGGCATATTCGCGCGACTGGAATTACAAAAGAATGCGTGAAATAGCCGATAAAGTAGGTGCTCTATTCATGGTTGACATGGCACACCCGGCAGGGTTAATCGCTGCTGGCTTGCTTGATAATCCAGTTAAATATGCACACATTGTTACTTCTACTACCCACAAAACATTACGCGGCCCCAGGGGTGGAATTATTATAATAGGAAAAGATTTTGAAAACCCCTGGGGTATTAAAACTAAAAAAGGTGTAGTTCGCATGATGTCATCTTTGCTCGACTCATCGGTATTCCCCGGACAGCAAGGTGGCCCACTCGAACATGTAATTGCAGCAAAAGCTATTGCATTTGGCGAAGCTCTCGATCCATCTTTCAAAGTGTACCAGTCACAGGTTAAGAAAAATGCCAAGGTAATGGCTCAAGCCTTTGTCGATTTAGGCTACAAAGTTATTTCGGGCGGAACAGATAACCACTCGATGCTTATCGACCTGCGCACAAAATACCCTGACGTAACAGGAAAACAAGTTGAGAATGCACTGGTAAATGCCGACCTTACCGTGAATAAAAACATGGTTCCGTTCGACAGTCGCTCGCCTTTCCAGACTTCAGGCTTAAGAGTTGGCACACCCGCCATCACTACCCGGGGGGTAAAAGAAGACCTGATGCCAGCCATTGTTGAAATGATTGACACTGTAATTGCATCGTACGAAGATCAAAACGTAATCGATTCGGTTCGCAAAAAAGTTAATCAAACAATGAAAGACTTTCCACTTTATGCATGGTAATTAATTTTTGAAATGTAAATTATTATAATCGAAGGTTGTTCAAGATAAAGATTGAACAACCTTTTTTTGTAAATAAAAAAAGAGGGACGTTAAAACGCTACCCTCTTCCCTGCTACAATTAATCTAACTAAACTAACAAAACTCTTTAAACCGATTATTCAAAAGCAAACACTGTGCCTAAATTGCTACTCTTTGAATATTTTTAAAATATTTTTTCAAATAAGCTCGTGAAGAAATTCTATGCTTACTCATTTTATTTCTCCTTTCTCTAATAAAATCAAATGAAAACGGGGCATAAGTTTCATATTTGAGCACATAATTTTCAGGAAAAAATTCGGCGTTCAGGCATATCGCTTCAATCAATAAGAAATGAATACTTTTCAACATAAGGCTACGCATACCCTCAATATTTCCAGGTGGAAAAATTTCAAGGTATTGTTCCATAAGGCTATGGCCAAACGAAAGTGTTTTATTTATGTAAGCATCGATACAATTACGCTGAACAGCGTTAGTAAAAACAGTTTGAACATTGCTGTTAAAATCTTCTTTCAAATCCTGAATATCATCCACAAACTGCAAAAAAGTTCCGAATCCGAAACAAAAAATCTCTTCGTCGCGGGTTAAAGTACCCTTTAGTAGATAACCATCGGCCAAAACCGATGTACCCCCTTTATCGATGCAAATTGACATGAGTTCGTCGGCATTTACCTCGCCTTCGTCGTGCACCAGCGAAATGCTTCGCGTTTGTGCATCGTGAATAGCCAGTAAGCTTTCGTAAACACCGGGATAAATATTTCGTGGCCAATCGCCTTCGATAAAAGCTACCAAATCAAATATTTTCTCTTCAAGCTCGTTCAATGCAATTGAACTTTCGCCCTGTAAGCGCAACCTGAAACGCTTGCTAAAATTCACTTTTTCGCTCTTCGAAATATCGGGATTATCAAGATAATCATCGGTATAAGGATACAGCATACAATAAGCAAAAACCGATTTCGAAAGCTCCACCGGCAGCCCCATCAGAATTTGCAGGCTGTTCACAATCCACAAGTTTCGACCGGCCTGAAAAACATCTTCCATATCAACATTAGGGTCGAAGTCGAGTGCCATCTGAACAAACCGACGTGTAATATCCTCATCTATAATCTCCTGCACAAGATCAAGCTCACAATCATTAAAAGAAAATATGTCTCGTAAAAAGCTCAATTTTTGGGGTTGTATGCTTTTACCATTAACGAATGTTGTATCTTTGTACTTCAGTTTTTGCTCAACAGAAAGTACCATTTTTTTTACTTGGGTTTCATTTCTATCTTTATCTGTCGGATTGACCATTGACATTGAAATGAAAAACGTAGATCCGGCTTTTTCCCATTCGGAATAAAATTGTGAAATGTATTTATGAATGTCCATTCGTTAGAATTTTTGTTGTTTTGATATCACGAATAAAATCATAAAATATTTAATTTGAAGGAAAAAAAAGGTAAACAGCCTGAATTTATCTATAAACGATACAACTTTAACCATGTTTGAACGTTAAAATTTTTGTTAATAAAGCAATAAAGTATTTAAAATGTCATTAAAAAGAAAGTTTTTCAATTTTTCTCGAACCGCTTTGCTCGGAGGCCTGGTTGCAATACTTCCACTTGGTATTATAGTTTTATTATTCAGATGGGTAATAAAACTTATCGAAGGATACCTTCACCCACTTGTAGCACTATTCGAAACAAATAGTCGTCTTGCAACAATACTGGTGTATGTAATAGCAGTGGTTGCAATACTTACCCTGTTCTTTTTTATCGGATTATTCGTCCGCACCCAGTTCGGAAAATTAATTTTTCATCATATTGAAAAAACGTATTTGTCGAAACTACCATTTTACAAAACGATACGTGAAATCGTTTCTCAGTTTATGGGTGGTAATCGTTCGTTTTTTTCAGAGGTTGTTCTGGTTGATATTTTTAATACCGGAACATTAATGACAGGATTTGTAACCGACCATCAGGAAAGCAACGATTATATAACAGTGTTTGTTCCCACTGGCCCCAACCCCACTTCGGGAAACATTTACCACCTTCCCAAGAATAAAGTATTTAAATCGACTACTTCGATCGATTTTGCAATAAAAACAATTATTAGTTGTGGGGCAGGTTCGAATGCTATTTTTGAAACTAGCACAGCACCTCAACCAGAGATCACAAACAATTCAATTGAAAAAGAAATGTAAAGTTTGTGTCTCGTTTCATAAAAACCCTATCATTCGAAACCTATCTTTCAAAAATACTTTTATATTTGCAGCTTCATTTTTCGGAAGTTTAACTAGCCAGTTGAAACCGACATGCATGTTCAATTCTAAAACCACTACATGCCAGTTCCATACGACTAAAAATTTATTTGTATATGAACGGATTTATTGAACACATACCCCTGTGGCTAACAATACCATTTGTTTTGATGTTGCTTTTTATTGCATTGGGACCATTATTTTTTGAAGAATGGTGGGAAAACAATCGAAACAAGCTGATTGTATCACTGGCACTGGGAATTCCAACGTCGATAATCCTTATTACAAAAGGTTTAGGACTTGAACTTTCACACCAACTGCTATTCGACTACGTACCTTTTATTGTTTTGCTGGGCGCACTTTTTATCATTACCGGAGGCATACATCTGAGCGGAGACATTAACACCAAGCCTTGGATCAACACTTCGATGCTAGCCATTGGTGGCTTATTGGCATCGTTTATGGGTACAACAGGTGCAGCTATGCTGCTTATCAGGCCTGTAATAAAAGCCAATGCACACCGCAAGCACAATGTACATACCATTTTGTTTTTTATTGCCATTGTAGCCAACGCCGGCGGTATTTTAACGCCACTGGGCGACCCACCGCTATTCCTGCTCTATTTACACGGAGCTACTTTTGGATGGTTTTTCGGACTTTTTAACGAGTGGCTGTTTGTTCTGGTTGCACTGCTTTCTATTTTCCACGTTGTTGACTGGTATTACTGTAAAAAAGAAAAAAAATGCACAGCGCAAAGAATCCATGAATCACCTAAGCCATTGCGCATAAAGGGAACGCATAACTTTATTTTTTTAATTGGAGTTATATTATCAGTTGCATTTATCAATGGCAATTACATTCCACAAATCCATCACAACCATTACATCGGGTTTTTACGCGAGGGTATAATCGGGTTAATGGCTTTGCTGTCGATAGTTACAACCAAAAACAAGCTGCGCTACAAAGACAACAAATTTACATGGTCGCCTATAATTGAAGTTACCTACCTTTTCCTTGGAATATTTATCACCATGGTTCCGGCTTTGCTCATTTTAAAAGCCGATGCAAGCCTGTTCACAATTAACAAACCATGGCAGTTTTATTACGCAACAGGTGGCCTTAGTGCATTTTTAGATAATGCACCTACTGCAATTTCATTTTTCAACCTTGCCGAAGGAATGACTTCGCAGTTTCCGGGAGCAATACTGGCTGCTAACATTCCCGAAAAATTGCTTTCGGCTATAAGTATGGGAGCTGTATTTTTCGGATCGATGACTTATATTGGAAACGGACCAAATTTTATGGTGAAAGCCATTGCTGTAGAAAACAATATTGCCATGCCCAGCTTCCTGGGATACATTTTCAAGTTTTCATTAATTGTTCTTTTACCGGTTTACGTAATAACCCAATTGATATTTATGTAACCGGGCACAAACCGATGTACCAAAATTCATTATAAAGTAAAAAACGGGTTGCCTTTATCTAAAAAGCGACCCGTTTTTTTTTCAGAACCATCCAAAAATAAAGCTTACATACACTCCAAAACCGGAAAAGCTTTTACTATTTAAGTTACCCAGTTCGGCATTAAAAACATGACGGTAATCTACACCTGCATTAATTTTCATAAAGCGGGTAAAGTTAACCTCAGCGGCAAGAGTTGGCTTAAGCACAAAAATATTATCAGAGTATATAACGCGATTCTGAGTACCGCTTATTTTGCCCCAACCTGTTCGTAAATGCAAAACAGGATGTATCATTTTTTCAGGCATAAATTCATATCCGAACCAAAATCCGCCATGGTCAAATTCAATGTCGTGCATTCCTTCGCGATTATTCTGACGAGATGGATTCGAGATGCCCTCGCCATAACCACCAACAAAAAAATTGTTTATAATCAAGCCGCCACCTCCTCCAACAAAAAGTGCAAACTCATTGTCGATAGAAGAAAAAAACTTCCCTCTCAATAAAAGTCTATAAAATGCTCATTTGCAAACAAATATACCCTGATGCTAAAATATGGTCAATAATAACGACAACAATTTTTTCAACTGGTTGCAAATATTGCTAAAGATATTCTACTCATCGGGTTTAATATCTCAATATTATTTTGCAGTTTTGATATTTCTTCTTTTAAACGCTTCAACGCCATAGTAAACGGTAACAAAAATCAACAATATGAATAAAAGAGGATTTGCCAGCGATAATAATTCAGGAGTACACCCTGCAATATTAAATGCCATAAACAACTGCAACAACGGACACGTTACGGGTTACGGTATCGACCATTACACGCAGGAAGCCATACAGGAATTCAAAAAAAGGTTTGGTTCCAACTCCGATGTATATTTTGTATTTAACGGTACAGGCGCCAATGTTCTGGCTATTTCAACGCTGGCTCAATCGTTCAACAGCGTTATCTGTCCGTCAACGGCACATATTATGGTTGACGAATGTGGTGCGCCCGAAAAGATGTCGGGCTGCAAACTCATTCCGGTTAACACCCCCGACGGAAAACTCACACCCGAACTGATTAAACCTCACCTGCACGGGTTTGACTTCGAGCATCATGCTCAGCCCAAAATCATTTCCATATCGCAAGTTACCGAAATGGGTACTCTTTATACTGTTGACGAGATTAAAGCGATTACAAGCCTTGCACACGAATATGACATGTATGTACACATGGACGGAGCACGCATTGCCAATGCGGCCGTAACGCTCAACCTGCCGTTCAAAGCATTTACAGTTGATGCCGGTATTGATGCACTTTCGTTTGGCGGCACAAAAAATGGCATGATGATGGGCGAGGCAGTGCTATTCTTCAATAAAAATCTGTCGGTAAACACAAAATACATGCGCAAACAATCGGGTCAGCTTTTTTCAAAAATGAGATTTGTAGCTGCTCAATTTCTGGCTTATTTCGAAAACGACTTATGGAAAAAGAATGCAACTCATGCCAACCAGATGGCTGCACTTCTCTCGAAGAGAGCCAAAGAACTGGATGTGCAAATTACACAAAAAGTTGAAGCAAACGGTGTTTTTGCCATTCTCGACAATGAATTTTCAGAAAAACTTTTACAGGAATACTTTTTCTATCCATGGGATGAAAATCGCCATGAAGTTCGGTGGATGACCTCATTCGACACAGCTTCTGACGACGTTAACCATTTTTGTGATAAATTAAAAGAACTTTTGAATGCCTAAACTCACTTTCAGATATTATCCACACCCAATAACGCCTGAACAGGCAGAGTTGGAGAAAAAAATATTCAGGTACAGCCTGTTTGTTCCCCTGTTGTTTTTAATGGCTATGTGGATGATTAAAATTATTGAATCCACAATGGGAATAAGGTTGGTAAACCTGGGAATGTATCCCCGCCACACTCAAGGACTAACGGGTATAATTATGTCGCCACTCATACATGGCGACTGGCAGCACCTCATAGGCAATTCAGCTTCGTTCCTGGTGCTATCAACTGCCTTGTTTTTCTTTTACCGCAAACTGGCCTTTCGCATCTTCGTAATAAATTATTTGCTATCGGGAATACTGCTGTGGCTTGGCGGCCGCCAGGTATGGCACATCGGTGCCAGCGGCGTAATATACGGACTAGCAGCTTTTTTGATGTTCTCGGGCATATTTCGAAAAGATGTACGCTTACTTACCATTTCGCTAATTGTGGTGTTCCTTTATGGAAGTTTTATCTGGGGTCTTTTTCCTGTGAAAGAAAACATCTCGTGGGACGGCCATCTGATGGGGGCTGCTTCGGGCACAATACTCGCCGCCATATTCCACAAATACGGCCCACCACGCCCACGCTACGACTGGGAGGAAGAGGATGATGATGATGAAGATGAAGATGAAGATGATATTGAAGAAGAAAGGGATGATGAAGAAAGCAATGTGACCGGAAATACTTAAAAACAAAAAACGATCCAAGCCCAAATGGTTATTATCCATGATGTTTGTATAGTTAAATAGAAGCTCATAGGTCATATTCAGTGTTGGCAACAAGTGTAAAAAGACAGACAAGCAGATAGATACGATAGTGATAAATTGAAAATAAAAAAGGATTTAGCTTTTTGACAGGACAGTGCAAATTTGATGGAAATTTATTTTGTTTTTTTCTTCCCCCCGCAAAAAAGAAGAAGGAAACCCCACCTACAAAACAACACATTTGCAAACCGCTGCAAGCCTGCCCTGCAATCCAAAGTTTGCAAAAGAGTTGTTTTTTGCCATCACACCGACTGCATTTGAAATTAATTTATATACTTTTGAGATTTTAGGTAGAACTATGGATTTGAAATTTATTGGTCAAGGGTTAGACCCTGATAGCAATTTAACAGCAGGGAATTATATTATTAACTCACTTGAAAGTGAAAATTACAGCACTTTTAATGCATTTGTTGCTTTTGTAAGTTTAAGTGGTTTAAATAATATTATAGACCAGCTACTTGAATTTAAAAACAGAGGAAGTGAAATTAAATTATTTATAGGTGTTAATTTAAATGCAACTTCAAAAGAAGCTCTTGAACTATTACTTGAGCATGAAATTGAATCATACATAGTTTATTCTCCCAATAATATAATTTATCACCCTAAGATTTATGCTTTTGAAGGAGATAATTTAAAAAGAGCCATTGTCGGTTCATCAAACCTAACTGAAAGTGGACTATTTCAAAATGTGGAAGCTTCAATTTGTGTTGACTTTGAAAGTGACAATGAAAGTGGAAACGAATTTCTTTCTGATATTTATGACCATTTTAATTCAATAATAAATTTAAATAATCCAAGTTGTCAGAGATTAACGGATGAAGTATTAGAAGTGCTTTTAGAAAGCAAGGTGGTTTTACCAGAAGCTGTGAATAGGGCAAAAAATAATAAAGTTAGTAGAGAATTTGGTCAGACAGATACAAAAACGAATAAAAGACTAAATGATTTATTTGGAAAGCTAAAGCGGAAGCGACCACCTAAAGGATATAAAAAAGTAGTAATCAAAAAGGATTTAAAAAAAGCTGAGGCTTCATTTGACATTACAATTGTAAACGAATCGACTGAACTTTCTGCTGGTTCAATGTGGATTGAAACCGGATTAATGACAGGTGGTTCAAGAAATATTCTTGACTTATCAAAAAATGGGAAACTTGATGGAGTTACCAAATTTGGAAGTGTTAGCTATTTTGGGTTAAATCCTGATGACGAAAATTCAACAAAAGACATTAATATTATCTTTGGAGGAAATAATTACAAGAACAACCATATTTTTTATGCGGAGGGAAATAGTAATTGGAGAATTCGCTTGAATGGTGTAACAGATGATGAAGAAAAGCTAACTTCATTTTCAATTCCTAGTCTCGGACATAATGGAGGTTTTCAAAATAAAATTTTATTATTTACAAAACTAAACGAATCTGATTTCCAACTTGATATTTTAGAACAAGATGAAATGCCAAAGTTAATTGAAAATTCATCAGACTGGGCTAAAGGTGGTAGAGGGGGCAATGGAAGAGCCTATGGGATTATTGCTTAATAACATTTTAAATTGTTCTTTAAACCAATTGGAATCCTCTATTGAATATTGTTTGTGAAATTCTGAAATTACAAGGTCAATTTCAGAGATATTTACCTTGTATAGTAAAATAAACAATAAATCTATTTTTTGAATTGTTATTTTTCGATTTTCTTCATTCAAATGGAACAAATCAACGCTATCAATTAGTTGAGTCAAACGGATATCATTTTTTAATAGGGAAAATACAAGCGATGAAATATGTTTCTTAATGCTTGCTGAATTTCCATTGAAAATAATGTTGCTTTCCAATTGATTAGTTTCGGGAACAGGGATTTGATTTATTACAGATTGTGTTAAATCAATACCACTTAATTTTTTCTTTAAGATAAAATCGAAAACTACCGAATTAAAAAGTCCACATAAATAGAGCAATTCAGTGACGTTAGTAGTGAGAAACTGAACCGATTGTGATGCAGGAATAAAAGGGAATACAGTAGCAATACAAGTTCGTGTATTAGTGGCAGAAGTTAAACTTCTCCAAGCTAACATGAATTTTTCGTTGTGATTTTTTGAAAGCTGTTGCCACTTTTCAGCATTGATAAAAAACCTTGATTCAGGAAAATAATCTGGAATTGTTTTTTTTGCTTCATCAATATTAACAGAAGAAGATTTGTTCCCATATCTAAATATGTCAGCTACTCCATTAAATCCTGAAAACTTTCCGTCATACTGATTGAAAAATTTACCTTCATAAATTGGAATATTATCTTCTGATTTTTTCTTTGTAATAAACTTCGCATGACTTGTAAAGTGAACGATTCTTCCGAATCTAACATTTTTATAAACATCTTTGAAAAAGGGAAAATCAGAAGAAACTCTTAAAAGAAAATCCGCTTCCTTTTGGTTTGAGAAGTTAGGAAGCATTCCCGTCAAAGGATTTAACAACTTTAAACTATCGTAAGACAATTCTATTGTTGATTTAGCTTCTTCAATTTCTGAAACTTTGTAGAGGTTCATTGAAACATTAAATGTTTCACTTTTCGAATTACCCAATAGTAAAAAGCAAAACCGTTCTCTGCTATCAATATTGAAAATATTTTTACGATTAATAAAATCAAAAATCGCAACAACATAATTTTTCTTTATCAGATAATTGAAAAGATTTTTATTCACTTGACTTGTTACAATGGCACTTTTCAAAACCAATCCGACAACACCTCTTTGTGTTTTCAACTTTACGGCTGCATCAGTAAACAATGCGTAAGTATTTAATTCACCATTATTTGATAAATTGAAGAACAAACTCTTTTTTAAATCTGATTTGGCTTTTTCAATTTCAAGCTTAAACTCTTTTGAATATTCAGCCAATTTCAAATTGCTCAATTCAACTTCATCAATCTCGCTAGTGCGGCTTGACTTGAAATGATTTGCAGAAATTGAATTCTCATAGAGAGCATAAAACTTTTTTTCCTCAAACCTTATTTTCTCCCAAGGTGGATTTCCTAAAATTATATCATATTTTTTTAGCTTCTCCTTGCTCAAACCTAGTCGTTCATGGTAAATGAATCCGCTTGAAAAAACTTCAACCTTCTTTGATTCATCAATTCCAAAATCGGACTGCAATAAAAAGTTTGCATGAATGAATTTTTCATTCATTGTTTTGTAGAGTGCCGGTTGTTTAATTTTCAAAAGCAAATTCAGTTTTGCAACTTCCAAGGCTAAACAATCCACATCAAAAGCTGAAATATTCAATGAAATTGCTTTCAGCAATTCCAATTGTTTTTCTTCCTCAATGTTCCATTTTACAAACAGATTTTCAAAGTATTCAATGACTGCTATTATGAAATTGCCACCACCGCATGAGAAGTCGGCAAAACTTATTGAAGTTATTTCTTTCAGAAATTGTTTGCCAACTTTTCCAAAATTTAATTCAAAAAAAGCATCAATAGTTTTTCCAGTAACTGACTTTGCAAAATTTGCAGGCGTGTAGTAGCTACCTAACTTGTTTCTGTAATTTTTTGCTGTTGAAATTTTTGTTCCCTTGCCTTCATTTTCAGATTCAATACCCAACAAAGTTTCGTACAGCGTAGGAATATCAATTAATTCACCACCAATCAAATTACAAAGGTTATCATCAACCAATTTTATTAATCCTTCATTTGTATTGTCAATTATTGTTGAAAACAAATTTTCAGAAACGAATGATTTTTTTAACCAGTGATTAGTAGCAAAAACAATTTTGCAATTATCTCTTTGGAAATTGTTCTTCAAGTAAATCATTGAAGCGGTAAAAACCGCTTTCACTTTAAACCTCTCTTTGTTGAGTTCAACAGGATTGATGTTTTGCTGATTTGCAAAACACTGTGAAAGATGTTCTTTCAAAATATGTCCATATATCTCTAATACCTTATCCATTATGAGCATGTCCAACTGTTAAAGACTCATTGGCATAAGAAACTAAAGGCTTGTTGAAGAAGCTACTCTTATGATGAGTTTGAATAATTGAAATTATCTTTTCAGTCAAATCTTTATGCTCATTTAGGAAAAAATATTTTCCCTTTAATGATTTAATCAACCTAGACAAATCAAAAATCTCAAACTTGTATATTGAAATTTGCTTAACTCCCAACTCATACAAAATAATCTTGTGTAGTAAGTCATTGAAATATTTTGCTTTCGTGCTTTTAAATTGGGAAACATTCTTTTTGATAAAATCAAAAAGCGGTTTCGGATTTACATCAAGCTTATAGGACAAATCTTCGAACACACTTTCGCTGCCTACAGAATAGCCATTGATTGCTCTGCTTGTTGACAAGCAATTCAAATCTAGACTTCCAG
The DNA here is from genome assembly GCA_027858715.1 of Prolixibacteraceae bacterium. Lineage (GTDB taxonomy): Bacteria > Bacteroidota > Bacteroidia > Bacteroidales > Prolixibacteraceae > Roseimarinus. The sequence goes on along the minus strand of JAQICD010000174.1, from coordinate 9,599 downwards.
CGAGAAGCAAGTCCAATTGCTCTGGATTTGCATTTAATAATATTTTCTTGTTGAAGAAAGGAGATTCTCCTACAACGTTTTTCACTTCCTGTAGTTCCTTTGAATTGAAATTATATTGCTTTCTGATTTCAAGCTCAATTTGTGACTCCAAAAAAAGCCGTTGATAATCGCTTTCAATATCTTCAATTATTAACTTTTCAAGAAAAGAATCAAGGTGTTTGATTTTTGAATAATTGAAGTGTTGGAATTCAAAGTTTGGTAATTTTTTTTGCAAATATTTTTCTTTCAACATTAAGCATTCTTTACTTTTCTCAGCAATAAACTCTGAATCCAAAATATTTGGTGCAACAGGGATTTTAGAAATATAACCTGCACTGATTGTAAATTTCGGATTTATAAGTTTCAGTAGAAAAGTTGCAACTTTAGAATTCAGAAATGCAAGGTGAGCATATTTGTCTCCCTTTAAAACTTGAATTCCCGGGCCTGAAGCAATAAAAACTTGATTCTCTTTCAGAATTCTCACATTCAAACCCAATGTTCCAGTATCACTATAAACAAGTTGAGTTGCAGGAATCTTATCAATGTTTCTTAATGCACTTCCCTTATTTGCTTTTATGATTTCTGCATTTTCACCCCAATGAACTTTATAATAATTCAAACCAGCCCATTTGCTGAATCCTCCACCTTTGCTCACTAATTTCCAATCAGGACTTCCGTTTACTTCCCAAGCAAATTTTACAAACTTAGTATTGTTTCCTGTTGATGTTCCTTGCATCGGATTTGCAAACGTTGAGTAAAGTTGAAGCCCTTGAATGTTTTCAAAACGATGTTCTAATTGATAGTTAAATTCAAGATGACTGTTTTTTAAAAACTGATTTTGGTTTAACTCAAATGTCAGTTCCACAGGAATATTTTTTTGCATCACAAAACTTTTTTTCTCCGTAATGTTCTTGAATTTTAAATTATAGAATCGCGAAGTTTTTATTTCAGAGTTTCCAATAACACACAATGCAATATTTGTTTTTTCCCCGTTGATATCTTCAAAAGCATTGCTTCCTAAATCAATGCACTCTTTCAAAGTTTGGTTTGCTAAAAATATTTTTCTAAAATCTCTAAGAGAGGATAAATACATCCAGTTGTTTTGTGACACAACACCCAACACATCATGCTCATTCATCAACTGAATAGTTCTTTGAATGAAAGAAACACATAAATCTCCTTTACTTTCGGGATAGTTTGCAAGCAAATAATTTTTAAGTGTAGTGTCCATATCCCGCTTGCCCATGAATGGCGGATTTGTAACAAACACTTTTATTTTTTTCTCATTATTGAGTTCCCCTAGTTGAGTTTTAAAAGTTGTTCTGCCAATTGAGTTTGATATAACATTTGGATTTAAAAAACCTAATTTATCATTTGGCATCCCACCGTAAATTTTAATTGGAATTGATTGGCTTGGAACTGCGTAACTGCAGGCCTTAACAAATAAAGACAGTGAGGCAATTTTAGAAAGGCTTGAATCTAAATCGTAACCGACAATTGAGCTATTCAAAATTGTTTCGACAATCTTTTGATTTGACCAATTCGGGTTTGCCTCTTTGTAACGTTTGTAAAGACATTCAAAAGAATAGTTTAAGAAGTTCCCTCCTCCAGAAGCGGAATCGATGACAACAACTTTTTGAATATTAGTTTTGTCAAATACCGACAAAGATTCATTCACTAAATACTTCACCATGTATTTGTCAGTGAAAAATTGTGTAGTGAAAAGCAAATCAAAATCTTCAATTTTCGCATTGTCTTTTCCAATTTTCTTGAAAGCGGCTTTTTCTAAGTCCTTTTTTAAAAATTGATATGACCAAGAAATTATATCGTCAACATCATCATCTGTTTTTTCAAAAGCAACTTTCAGTTTTTCAAAAACAGAAGTAAGCAATTCGGTTTCGAGTTGAGATACAGTTGCAATAAATATTTTAATCAGTTCGGGAAATCTTTGTTTGATAAGTTGAATTTCTGTTTTGAATTCAGAATGAAAATCAGCAAAAGAGGTTTTCAATTCACCAATTTCACTTTGATTTTTTCTCAAAGTGAAAGTTGCAATCAGGACAGAAAAAAAGATGCTTAAGTCCTGCACAGGAAATTTCTTTTCCAATGGTATCAAACTTCCAATGAAGTATGCAATAAGACTTTTGATTTTCTGTTTCACAATTATTTCTTTTTTGATTTGTTTGAGTATGGCATTAATTGCTCATTTACAATTTGAATCGCATTGTAGGTAGTTTCATTTGCTCCAAATTCTTTCAATATTTTTTCTGCTGTATGTTTAATTTTCAAACTTTCTTCCGATATATTGTAATATTTTGCTAATCGCTTCAGTTGTTCACTAGTAGGCAATCGTTCTCCTCGTTCAATTTTACTTAACATTGGGGAATCTATATCTGTTCCTTTTGCTACTTGATGAAGTGTTTCCTCCCTTTTTGTTCTTAAATCTCTAAGATATTGCCCTAATTCAGATTTTGATTCATTCATGTTTTGGATAATTAAGACTTGTCATTATTTGACAAATATATACAATTAATACTTCATCAAGAATCTTTTTACAATGAAATTATTAACAATTTCATACTTCGAATGAAAGATAAGTTGTTTCTCCAATTGTGTTTCCATACATAGCCAGCAGAACTGTTTTTTCAGGATATATTTTTGCAGATGAATTTTCCAACCCTAATTCTGTAATTTTCTCTTCGGAATTTATCAATAAAAAGTTTCGCAATTCACCCGTTTTTATCCATGGAATAGTTCCATTTTCATAATAATCTGAAAGTTTTTTTCTACTGGGTGTACCTCCTGAAGAAGTATTTACAAAATCTTTTATTTTCACCTTCTTCCACTCCTCCGGCAAACCAGTTTCCTCATCAAAAACAGCGATTTCGTGTCCGGGGAATTTCATACGCACAAACCACTCTTCGTAAGTTATTTGTGCCATTTCCTCCAACAGCTTAATGCGTTTTAGGTTGTTTTCTATCAGATCATCGTAGGCGGAGAGAATGCTGGCTATTTTTCGTTGAGTGGGTAGTGGAGGGGTTGTAATGGGCAAATTGCGTATTTCTTTCACATTTAAATGAGGAACAGTAGACCCTCCACCCCGTGAATGCATCGTATGTTGAATATCTTCAGATAAAATTCTATAACATAAAAACCTTGGATTTACTTTTAATAAATCTGGTGAAATCAAAACAGTTCTTTGACCTAAACAAACATCTAAGTCTTTAGGTATTTGTGAAATATTACCTAATGGTGCTTCACGTGCTAAAACTAAATCTGGATATTTTGGAATTGCTCGTTTATTCCAAGCTTTGTATGTTTTGTAAGAAACTCGATTAACCCCTTCTAAAAGTAATCTTCCTTTACCAATATTGGGTGTCCTAATAGAAGGGTAGCCTACTCCTTGAATTGGTGCGGTTTTATGTTCGCAATCAACAATTTTTTCAGTTAAATCATCAAGTTTATATTCTTTCCACTCTTCCATCATAGCTCCACACTTTGAATTTGGTTCATGTTTCTATTTAAAATACTAATAATAAAACGCTTCACGGTATCGGCTTCATCGGTTTTACTGATTGCAATAAAGAGCGTAAGCGCTGCCAAGGCTTCGTTGCTGATAATTGTTTCGCGGTTTTGCTTTATGAGTGCTTTATTTTTATCCAGAAAATAGAGAAAACAAACGGCGGCTATGCGCTTATTGCCATCCACAAAGGAATGGTTTTTCACTACATAATACAGCAGGTTTGCAGCTTTCTCCTGAATGCTCGGGTATAGTTCTGCACCATCAAATGTTTGTGCAATTTGATGGATGGAACTGTGAAAACTCTGGTCTTTGGGTTTTGCAAACACATCGCTTTCAAAGTCGGAATAAATTTCGTTTATAAAAGCTATATAATCGTTGTACAGTTTTATCTGTTGTGTTTGTGTTTTTCCGCTAATAGCACCGTGTTGAGTGGTATGCTCAAAAAATGAGCATACCACTTTTTCGTCTAATTCCTTTTCGTTAAAAATATTTGAAATATGACGTGTTATCGTTTTTCTGTCTCTTCCAAACAAATTTGCCATTTGTAGTTGACTTAACCATACGGTTTCTTCATCAAATTTCACTTCAACACTTACCTGATTGTCTGTGCTTCTGAATATTTCTATTTTATTTTGCTCTTCATTCATAGTTCCACACTTTGAATTTGGTTCATCAAATCGTTGGCTTCGGTATTGAGTTCTGCCAATTCGCTGTGTATCTTTTTCATTCGAGCTTGGTAGTCAAAATCTTCATTAATTTGTATGCTGTAACCTACATATCTACCCGGGGTGAGTGAATAGTCGTTTTCTTCTATTTCTTCCAAATCCACTATTTTGCAAAGTCCTTCTACATCAACATATTTGTTTGCGGGGAACCACTCCAAGAGTTTTTTCCAGTCGCCAATGCGTTGTTTGAGCTCTTTTAAATTTTCGTTTACTAACTCCTGATATGCTTTTAATGGCCGGTTAAGTTTGTTGAGTTTTTCGCGATAAGGTTTAGCTTTAGCATTGGCGGATTTTTTATCTATTTTCCCTTGGGCAAGCTCTTGGTTTATAGTTTCAATTAAACCTTCCAGCTCTTTTAGGTATTCAGCAGCTTTGGCTGTAGGTTTTTCATAAATATAAAAGATTGCTTTGGCTTCATCAGGCGTATTAAAAGCTTCGTAGTCCATTTTCTCATCTATCAATAGTGAGTCATTCTCCAATTCTTTCGAAAGTTTACGCAAGGTATCGGTATAATTCAGATAGTGCTCATTCACTTTTTCAAATCGTTCTGAAAGCGCTTTTTTATGTTCATCCACTGCCGTATTAATGGCATTTTCATTACCACGATACAACTGAACAATCGTGGTAAGATTTAATAATTGGCCATCAGAAAAATCGTTAATGGTTGAGTTAACTACTCGATAAGTATTGCGGGCATCCAACATCAAAATTTTATTCTTGGTGGCTTGAGGTTTGCCTTTATCGAAAAACCAAAGGTGACAAGGCAATGATCGCGTATAGAAGAAGTTATTTCCCACCGAAACAATTACATCTACATTTTCAGTTTCAATAAGTTGTTGGCGTATCAGCTTTTCAGAATTACCTGCATCAGTAGCCGAACTTGCCATAACAAAACCGGCTCGTCCTTTTTCGTTTAGATAAGCGTTGAAATACTGTATCCACATATAATTACCGTTGTCGGATTTTGGCAAACCAAAGGGTAATCGTGGGTCTGTTTTTACATAGTCTTTGCTTTTATCAATCTGTTTAACATTGAACGGCGGATTAGCCATAACAAAATCGCACTTACCTGTTAGTTCGTGCGGATTGCTGTAAAAGCTATTGTTCTCAATTATCTTTCCTTCTATACCGTGAATGGCAAGGTTCATTTTTGCCAATCTAACGTTGTTCGATTTTAGTTCTGTTCCGTAAACTGTAATCGCTTCGTTTACCTTTTTATTGGTTTTGCTTTGGATAAAATGTCCAGTTTGCACAAACATACCTCCAGAGCCGCAAGCTGGGTCGTGGATAATTCCGTGGTCGGGCTCTATAAAGTTTACAATCATTTGAACCAATGAAGGAGGTGTAAAAAATTCGCCACCTTCCTGAGCACCTGCACCACTCATTGAGAATTTCATAAGGAAGAACTCGTAAATTCTTCCGAACACATCTCCACCAATGTTTTTTACAGCATCTTTATTAAAAATTCGGATAAGGGAACGCAATAAATCGGCATCAAATTCCTGATAGTTCTTTGGTAGAATTCCTTCAAGGTCTTTATAGTCTTCTTCAATCAGCTTCATTGCATTGTTTACTGCTTCAGCAATGACAGCACTTTCAGGGAGGTTTACCAAATAATCAAATTGAGATTTCTCTTGCAAGTACATTGCACCAGCACCCAAAAAGTCATCCTTTTTCACTTCCCTTTTTTGATTAGTTCTTGGGTTAATGGGTAAACTTTCTTTTATCTGTTTTTTGGCTTCTTCAAACTTGTTTTGAGCATAGCGCAATAGAATTAAACCCAAAACAGGGTCTTTGTATTCTGCTGCTGTAAGCTTTGAGTTTGCACGCAAATTATCAGCAGCTCCCCACAATTCCGTCTCTAATCTTTTTATTTCTTCGTTTGTCATAATTGTTTTAATCCAAATTCATTTCTAAAACTAAAACCCTAAATTTATAAATTTACTATCCAGTAGTAGCATTGAGTGTAGGATATATTGCACTCTTTTGCAGATTTCATTTTGTGAGTTAACATGTACGATTTGTCCCCATAAAAATCGGGATGTGCAATGTGCGTAGGCGTCCCCAACTGTCACGTAGGGCAGAAGCGGGCGGGCAAAAACTAATTTTTTCTTCCACAAACCTTTAATCAAAGAGTCAATATTTTCTATGCGTTTTTTCAGATTTATAATTCATGCTTCAATGTACGTTTCGGTCTTTTACACTTGGCGGTAACGTTACGCTAAGTTGAGTTGCCGATTGCGGGCTGCTTTCCTGTCGTGCCACACCGAGGTTTTTGCGGGCTGAAAAAGTAAGTTGTCCGAACGAATACGGCAATGAAATATAGCGGCGTGTGCCGTAATTTATTCATTTATAATATCATATTTCAGATTCAAGCCATTTTTTTCCATAATATTGCTTAATGTCATTTTCTAATTTCTGAGGACTTTTATAATATATCGTACTTTGTCTCCCATTTGAAACTTCCACACCTAAATATGAATCCTTCTCAAAATCGCTCAAATCCTTATAAAATTCCAAATCTGTATTTATAACATTTGCATAATAATAAGTCTTACCTTTAATAATCTTTTCACTTATTGTAAATTTAGCAGCTTCTCCAGATTCGAGTTGATGATAAAAAGTTTTATAAACCATAGTGTTTGAATTAAATTATTTCATAGGAGGTTTGCCAGCATCTGCTAATTTTTTATTTAATGCAGCTTTTTTAGCCTTTAGGATTGCTGGTTGTACAAAATAAAAATCAAATAAAGATTCAATAACGTCTAATATCCATTCTGCCTCACCGAATTCGACTTCAACAATTTCGCCTGTTGAAGTGCTTTTTATTGGATGTGCCGCAAAATTCCCAATGTTTCTAACTGCATCAATACTATCAGACAAATGAGAAGGTAAAGAATTACTATTTATAACTTCTTGAATTTCTTTTGATAAATCACTTTTTTTTATACCTGCTTTATCTCTTAGAATTTTTTGCAAACATCTTCTACTTAAAGCTGCACTTGCTTTGGGACTAAATGTTAAAATTAAGCATGCCTCTTTGTAGTCCGATGCAAATTTATTATCAACTTCAGTAGGAACTGGTGGTCTTGAAGAAATTAAAGGGTTAACAGTAATTTTATAATTAATGTCTCTAATCCCGACTATACCTTGTCGATGTGCTTCTTGTGGTTCTCCTGATGCTAATTCAATTATAAATTTTTCACATTCTGGATTTGGGCATATCATTCTGAATAATGACCAATGTCCTTGAATGTCTGAGCCGAGATATTCCTCCTGAAAATCTGGATTAATTTCAATTCTGCAATGTGGACATTTCATGTTTTATGGTTTTATTATTATGGCACACAACGGCAATTTGTCTAAAAACTATCAATATGCCTGGGAAAATGAGCGATTTTTAGGCTTTTTACGCTGCTATTGCAAAATAGTTATAATTTTTCACTTTGATAATGATCGTTTAAAAAAGCTTGATTTTGACCCAAAAATGGCGTATTTGAGCTTAAAAATTGAACGTAAGGCTCTTACATGTTTTGCATTGTCTTGTGGTGTAATTCTACAAACGGTACGATACTTCGCCCATGCTGTTTTTAGCATTGTGCCACCTATCAGATTGAAGTATTGAGCCATTTTAACGGTTTGGCGGAACACCTCTTTTATGGCTTTTTTGTTGTCGCGCCTAAAATTAGATATGGTGTGTACTGGTTTTTATTCATTCAATATATCTCTGTCTTGAAAAGTTGTAATTCCATTTTCAATGTTCGAAAAGAAATATTTCCGTTTGTCCTTTAATATGTGCACAGCGAGTTCCTCTACCGATGGATACTTTTCAATATTAGGTTTAGTACATGTTGCAAGGACGAAATCAAATTCATTTATTGCGTCTATATTAGACTTGTCAAGAGGTTGAAGCCATTTAATTAAAAGTTCTCCTTTATCCGATAAAATTGATTCTTCTTTATCAACCTGGTAATCATGGTAATCTAATAATCCTCCGTCTTTTTTTAATAAATTTTTCCACCATAGTAGCATCTCATTTTTTTCTTCACGAGGCATTTGAGGATTGAGTAATAATCCAATTGTTGCCCATTTGTCCTTATAACCTTTGCATAATTTCTTATTTGCTCCTCCTTCTGCATCAGATAGAAAACGAGCTTGATTCTCAATTCCCTTTTTTGTTTTAATGTCTCTATTTTTTAAAGGAACTAAATATGCAGTCCCAAATAAATCGCCTCTTTCGCAATCTTTGGAAAATACCATCGTGTAGTTTTCTTCATTCTTGTCACCAGAAAGTCTTCCGTAACGAATTGGGGCTTTTACATGAATTTTATTGTTAACAATTAATCTTTTGTTTCTCCATTTTTCCCGAAATCCAATTTCTTGATTTTTGTCTGGATCCCATAAAAGAGAACCAATTATTAATACTGCTCCTTTCATTGGCTTGTATTTTTAACGGCCGAAACTATATGCAGTTGGGGATTGCGGGTTGCTTTCCAGTCGAACCCCGATGCCGTTGTTGCGGGCTGCGGACATTCTTGTCCGCACCGAAACCCCAATTGACATATAGTTTTTGTTAACTGCAGGCTTTATGGTAAAAAATAATTGTTGAATGTTATTTTAATAAAGTGCCAAATTAATTGTGCATTTTCTTGTGTCAAGCCAAGTTGAATTACGATACTTACTATTGATCCAATAAATAAGCTTTTCCAATCAAACTTATCCATGTCTCTAGCCAAATCTGTTAGATGATCGATTTTAGCATTTAAGATATTAATCTGATTTAATGGAATATTACTGTTACTAATCTGTCCAGTTAAAATGTGAAGTTTTGATTTTAACTCTTCGTATTCTTTAAAAGAAAACTTACCTTCTTCTGCAATTATATTAAGTTTTAAACTTTGAATTTCTGTATTTAATCTGTCCCATTTATTTGGCGTTTCTAATTCTCTTTTCAGATAATACAACCAACGTCTAAAAGAAGATTTTTGGGTTGACCAAGTCTGAGTAAACTCATCCTCCGTATGAGCGTCTCGACCAGGACAATAGAATGCATAATGATCTGTTTTCGCGGTGCTACTTGTGTCAAATGAGTAATAATATTCTGCATCTTTGAGAAATAAGATTGTTGCTTTTTGATTAGGATAAAACCAGGGCAAAAGCATTCAAAATTTTAAGATAGTCTCTCTATATTTGTAGTCCAAAGCAGCTTTCATTCGTTTTGATTTTTTGCTTAGTTTTTTAGATTTATCATTTGCTAGCATTGTCAGTGCTGTTTTAAGTATAATGTTGTAGTTTTCTGCTGAATAACCATT
>JAQICD010000091.1 GCA_027858715.1 Prolixibacteraceae bacterium | reverse complement strand
TGAAGACGATAAAATAACCATTATTCAGGTAACGCATAACGAAGAATTTGCCAACTATGGTAAAAGGATTATACGGATTACTGATGGATTAATTGAAAGTGATGAATTAGTTACTTCCTCCCAACCCCCTAGGGGGAGTTAGGAACTACCAAATTTTAAAGGTTTGAGCATTGAATAAAATATGAAATATTAAAACAAATATGAATTGCGTAAAAGCCCCCTTTAGGCGCTCCTTGAGCTTGCCGAAAGGGATTTAGGCATAAAAGATAAACAGCATGCTTTATCAGTTTGTAATAAGAAACTTAAGGAAACGACCTTTACTTAACTTCATTAAAGTTATGGGATTAACCTTAGGTTTAAGTGGCATTATTTTTATTTCCCTATTTCTTAAGAACGAACTTGCTTATGACACTTTTCATTCGAAGGCTGACAGAATTTATAGGTTCACGACCACCAATCCGGGTTTTCTGAACAATACCCATTTTGCCCGGCTGTATAATTCGGAACAAATTCCCGACGTGGTCGATTATTTTCCTGAAATTGAAAGTTATGTAAGATTGGCTCCCATAAGAGGTGGAGTTATGCTTCACAACGAAAAGTACTACGATATTAATGAAGCGTTTGTATGCGACAGTACATTTTTCAATGTTTTTGATGCTCAACTGGTGATTGGTAATAAAAATACGGTTCTGAACGCACCTGGTTCAATGGTGGTGACAAAATCGTTTGCACAAAAAGTTTTTGGGAATGAGAATCCTGTTGGAGAAGTCCTTTCCATTCCTTCCGGGCAGTTCTATGGACAACAAATCGATTTTACGGTTAAAGGGGTGATGGAAGAGTTTCCGCAAAACAGTCACTTCCATCCCGATTTACTTACCACCTCATCGACAGGACCAATTAGCTGGTGGGCCTTTTCCTATGTACTGCTCAATAAAAATACCAATCCCCATCACATTATTTCAGGATACAGTAATTTTATTGCTTTACAAAACGACCAGCGAATTGATCAATCCCAAACTCAGCTTCATCTGCAAAACATTAAGGATATTCATTTGCATTCCGATAAACTCAGGGAAATAGAGAACAACGGTAACATGGTCAACATTTATGTGCTGGCTATAGCAGCGTTTATTCTTCTTCTAATTTCAATAAGTAATTACGCAAGTTTGAATTTAGGCATGGCCGGATTCAACCAAAAATTTATCAATGTAAACCGGATACTTGGTTCAGGCAGAAATACCAACCTGAAGTATTTTGCCATCGAAAGTTGCTGCCTTGTCTTGGTATCACTATTATTCACCTTGCTAATTGGCATTGCAACAAACCTTTTCATTGAAAAAAACTTTAACATTAACCTGCTTCATAATAATTTATCGCTTATTATTTTTCTATTTGTCAGTTTTGGTTTAATCGGGATTATTGCCGGAATGCAACCTGTTTTAAAGCAAAATCTGAAACGTTTCTATCAAAAGTCAGACAGTCTGGTTGGAAACAACATATTTGTTAGTAAGGGGATTATTATAACCCAATATACACTAGCCATTATTCTTATTGCTTCGGTACTGATCATTACCAGACAAACCAACTTTGCCTTGAATAATTCGATGGGTGTAAAAGAAGACAATATTCTGGTAATGGAAGAAGTACATGCAAGTGTACAACAAAAATTCGAGGTATTTAAGGAAGAATTACTAAAACACAACACGATACAAGCAGTTTCAGCCATGATGGAGCCACCAGGTGGTGAAGCCAACGACATGTTTGAATTCCAGCTTGAAGGCCAAACACCTCCTGCCAACGAGCAGCGCACAAACCTGGTAGGTGTTTTTCCCTGTGACTACTCATTTGCCAATCTGTTTAACCTGCATTTTTTAAGCGGAAAGAACTTCACAAAAGACAATACTGATACCGAAGGTTCAGGGGAATACATCCTTAACGAATCGGCCTTACACCACTTGGGTATGAGTACGCCGGATGAGGCTGTTGGTAAAGATTTTAAACTACAGTCTCCGGCACAGGGTATTGATATCCCTCGTGGGAAAATAATTGGAGTGGTCAAAGACTTCCACCTATCTTCAATGAAGAAAAAGGTGAATCCTCTGGTCTTCTTTAAGAGAGATCAACTATGGCTCATCAATTTTGTAATTGCCTATCAACCGGGTAGGCAAAAAGAAGCACTATCCGATATTAAAGAAGTATGGACCAGCCTTTTCCCTGCTTATCCCTTCCATTATGAATCGGTTGGTTCAATGTACCGGAAAGTTTATAAAACAGAATTATTGCAAGCCCGGTTACTTACCATTTTTACGGTCATCTCCCTGTTTATATCTTCTATGGGATTACTGGGAATATCACTATTGATGGCACAACAACGTGTGAAAGAAATTGGTGTTAGAAAAGTAAACGGAGCCAAAGTCTCAGAGATTCTGCAACTACTTAATGGCGGTTTTGTAAAATGGGTAGCCAT
>JAQICD010000064.1 GCA_027858715.1 Prolixibacteraceae bacterium | reverse complement strand
GCGAAAGCTATTTGTTTTAATCACATTAATAATTGGAACCCATGCCTCATTATTCTCGCAGGAATACGAATATGTGCCTTTCCCCGATTCTGCTGCCATTTGGAGTGAGGTGTTTTATTTTCCAAGTACTGAATGCGAAATACCGGCAAAAGTATTCGAACGCTTTGCTTTATCCGGAGAAGATACCATTATCAATAACAAAGACTATAAAAAGCTATATCTGTTTTACGATTCGGTTTTCGATAAAAACGATGCAGAATGCATTGGTGGTATCCGTGAAGATAGCCTAAAAAGAGTTTATTATGCTGGGCGTAAAATTCATAATTATAAACCCCATATAATATTTGACGAGGTTATTCTATATGACTTTTCATTAAAAATAGGGGACACTATTTCTTCCGGAAATATGTATAATGTTAAATATGAAATGTATGTTGAAGATATTGATACTGTTTTGATTGGAAATACATTGCGAAAAAGTTTTACTTTTTCATCAGGTAAACAAAGATGGGTCGAAGGTATGGGGTGTGAAAGAGGATTATTATTTGCTGGTAGATATTTTTATTCAATGAGTGTTGAACATGACGACTTAATATGCTTTTTTCAAAATAATAATTTACAGTATCATAATACTGCAACATATTCAAGTTGTTTCCCTTTTGAGACAAGTGCACACAATTTAAAATCTAAAATAAGTTTTATAGCTTATCCTAATCCTGTTACTAATGATAAAATAGTTTTCAATTGGAATAGCATCAGGATTAATAAAATTGAGATCTATTCCAATAATGGTATCAGGATAACAGTGACTGCAGTTGTTGATGTTAACAGCATCGAATACTCTACGAAAGCATTACCAAAAGGTTATTACATTTATAAAGCTACCACTTTAGATAATGAAATAATCACTGGAAAATTTGAGGTAAAATAAAAAAAATAATTAATGTAAAATATGAACCATGAAGGTAAAAACATACATGTTAAGTATTATAATTTGTTTGTTGTTTACAAATAAAATAAATGGACAGATAAATTATAATGTACAATTCTCAGATGAGTATTGTATAATCCCCGTGCAATTAGAAGATGGAAACACATATGATAAAATAGACATCGATGGATTAGAATGTATCGATAGCATTGGATTCCCGGCAATGCCGGTTAAGTATGTTAATCTTATAGTTCCTTATGATGCAACTGTTACGGGTGTAGATATTGAACATTCCAAGGTAGAAAGAATAAAACTCAATAATTTAATGCAACCGGTACAATCTCCAATGACTTATAGCCAAGGTGATTATATCAAAAAGTTTGTAAAGCCAGAAATGAGTAAATATTATTCAGATGATCTATATCCCACATCAAGGGTGACAGTTATTAATGAGAGTTATTATCGTAACAATAAAATTATTACCCTGGCAGTTTGTCCATTTCAGTATCAACCTAAAAATAACCATCTTTATTTTGTAAAGTATGTTGATTTGGTATTAAAATATTCCACTAAAACTGATCCTGACAAAATTCGAATGCCAATCAAACGTAATAGTTTGACTAATAAAGTGCTTTCTAGTATTGTAGATAATAAAGAAGATGTCGATTTGTATGGAGCAGAATATATGATTGATAATCATAAAACGAAAAAGGAACTATTTTCAAGTCAAACAGTGAGAAGTTATAGCATAACGAATGGTATTAATATCGATGCTGATTACGTAATTGTTACCAGCGAAGCTTTAGCGCCAAGTTTTAACGAGTTTATAAATTGGAAGCGGAGGAAAGGGTTCGATATTGAATTAGTTACTATTGAGGAAATAATTGATAAATATCCCGATGGTGATTTGATTTCAGGAATTGACGATGAGGCAGGAAGCCTTAGGCAGTTTTTATTTGAAGCATATAATGGTGGAAATGGTATTGATTATGTATTATTAGGTGGTGATAATACTGTTTTACCAATAAGAAAGGCATATGAATATTCTTATGTCTCCGAAAATGATCCTGAAGAGGATTATATCATTCCTACAGACTTGTATTTTGCAGAATTTGACGGTGATTGGAATGTTGATTCTGATCCATATTACGGAGAACCTTCATCAGGAATTGATGGAGATAATGTTAGTTATAAACAAGAAATATATATAGGCCGTATCATGGTGAAAATTGCCAATGAAGTTAAAAATTGGACGAAAAAAATTAAAGCTTATGAGATTAATCCGGGCAATGGCGATCCATCGTATGTAACTAAAGCTTTTTTTACACAGGCTGATCACCATCAAATTGACAATAATGCAAGAGAAATCTTAAGTAAAGCAACTTGGCTTACAGGAGATACAACAGTTTGGGGTGAAGCTGGTGGTGGTTGTACTACTTCACTTCCAACTTTTCCTACCGGAAGTGATGTTATCAGCGAATTTAATAACCACTATGGTTTTTGTAGCTTCTTAACGCATGGAAGTCCATGTAATGTTGCCGTAGCTACAAGTTATTTGAACTCTTACTATAATTGTGATTGGACTAAGTTGCCTAATACAAGTTTGCCTAATACGAAATATAAAGTTACAGCTTTTGATAATGGTGTAAATGGTTGCTGTATGGTTTCAGAAAATGGAAATGGTTTTGACAATATGACGAATGTAGATTATCCTACTATATTTTATTCAATATCATGTTCAACGATGCCTTTTGATGATTATTTGCATGAAATATCTATCGAAGAAAGAAATATGGGAGAGAGCTATACTTGTATTAGCAATGGAGGTGGTCCTATATATTTAGGAAATACGAGATTTGGAATACCTGAGTATTCAATACCTTTATTTAAAAGATTCGTTGAAGAAATTGTAGATCACAGTATTTTTAACGTAGGTATTGCTGAAGAGTTATCTAAAGAATTGTTTAATATTGGGGGTACTAAAAGACATCCTACATTCTCTCATAATTTATTAGGTTGCCCTGAAACAGAAATTTGGACAGGTATTCCAACAAATTTTACTCCTTCAATTAGCTCAAATGGTAGTACGGTGACAGTAAATTCTTATGAGAGTGGTTCAACAATATGTTTAATGAGTGCTTTGGATAATGGAGCAACTATTCATGAAGTTGATAGTTTAGTTACCTCCAGTACATTTAACGATCCTGGTGTTCCTTATTATATTACAATAAGTAAACACAATAAGATGCCTTATCTGAGAAATCCTACTAATGTAATTCTTCAAAACAAAACATTTAGCGGAAATACATATTTGGAGTGCTCATCAATATTGGCAGGTTATAATGTTGATCAACAAAGTACGTTTGGCAATGTAGTAATAGCCGACGGTGCAGTAGTGACTTTTGATGCATCAAATGGGGTCGAGCTAAGAAATGGTTTTGAAGTAGAGATAGGGGCAGTTTTTGAGATATCTGTAAGCGGTATTTGACAAAAATAGTTTTATTGCTGTTGAAGTTTTAGGTTTTTGACCACAATAGTATTTATGCTATCATTAACGGCTATACATGTTATGCCAATCTGTTAAAGTTGGTTATTATGGATTGATATAATTTGGCATAATGCCGATATAGAATTTGTTCGTTTTCAGAAGCCTTCGCGAACTGAAAACAATTACAAATTCATAATCGGTATATTTATACACCCTTATTGCCGATGGCAACGAGGTGGATACGAAAAAGATGATTTTA
Organism: Prolixibacteraceae bacterium; assembly: GCA_027858715.1. Lineage (GTDB taxonomy): Bacteria > Bacteroidota > Bacteroidia > Bacteroidales > Prolixibacteraceae > Roseimarinus. The sequence goes on along the minus strand of JAQICD010000064.1, from coordinate 3,307 downwards.
ACGAAATAAGTTTCAAAAAATGAAACGCTATATACTTATTGTATCGGTTTTATCGGTATTGTTTTTTGGTAGTTGCACAAAAGATGTCTGTGAACTAACATCTGACGATATGGACTGGCTGCTTGAGGAATACGATAGCCTGTACTATTTGAAAAATGGAACAGATACTGTTGTGGTTAAAGTAGAAACTTTCCTTGGCCAATCGGAATATGTTTGGCAATGGGGTATTCGTACAGGAGACAATAATTACGTTGGAAGTAACGACATTTATTTGTTAGATAGTACATATAACATACATATTGGAGTAGAAGCTTGTAATGATAACATTAGAATTTACTTGAAGAACACAAAAAGAAATGAATTATTCAGACGTCAAGTATTAAAAAATTCATTTCTTGATAGTAGCATTATTGTTAATGGTATTGTTTATTCCGAATACTTTAGCATAATTGAGGAAAACGATACGCTAGAAATAAAAAAGCTCTATTTTGCAAAAAAATATGGCGTTGTAAAACTACTAACAAGCGACAGCATTTTACTGGAACGTATTCCTTTAAATATTGATTAATTGCCATTAATATTAAGTAAAGAATCATATTAAATTTCATACGAAATTATCATGAAAAAAATATATACACTCACAATAACTCTGTTTATTGCCATAAATTGTATGGCACAAACAACGCTCGAATTTAATTCGGCAATGTTCGATAACCTTACAACATCAAAACTTTCAACCACTATTTTAGCCGATAAAGCAGGATTGCCCGAATTGCTTTTTGGCTTTAACGGAAGTAGTTCTTGTGCAGCCTCAGGCATGGAAGAATTTCTATATGCTTATCAAACCTTGTATGCTGGCAACATAGGAACACCAACCATACCAACACCCGATGCAATATTCAACTCAGTAGGTGAAAAACCTACAGATGTTATACCACTTGGTGCACTCTATTTCAATTATAACTATATCGACGAAAATGCCCTTAACAATGGGCTAATCCAAATTATTAACTCCCAGTTTTTCGATGGCCCAAACAGTGGTAATCCTTACAATCAATCGGTTTGCGTGGCACTAGGAACATTATATCCCGACACGCTTACTCAACTGGTTACCTTTAAAGCTGAGCCAATAAGAGGCAACCTAAGCAACAATGTTTCATCGGCTCAAATCAATTTTGCCGATGGTGCAGGATATAGAACCTATACAGCAAATACACAATATGGTATTAACTACAGTACCGATGGCGATTACACCATCACCCTGAAATTAAACCTTACCGGAGGTGGTTCGGTTTATGCCAAAAGTTTAATTCATGTATCAGCTTCTGCTCCACTTAAATCGGTAGCCATTGGCGGCTTTCCATCCGATTATCCCTGCAATAACGGTATCGTTCCGGCATATAACAATACTATTTCGATCACGCGCACCGGCTCAATGAACGACGGTTTGGTAAAAATTTGGTATGGAAATAATCCTAACGGAACCCCTAAAACCCAATTAACTAAACCCGTTGTAATTGTCGATGGTTTTGACCCTATTCCGCTTGAAAGCGTGGATCGCTCAGCCGAAGAAATTTATTTTGAAACAAACTTTAGTGATACATATCCCAATTCTTGCACAGAAGATATTTTAAATGAAGATAGGATGGATATCTCCGAAGGGCTTATCGATCGATTAAAAAACTTAGGCTACGATATTTGCATTGTTGATTTTGAATGGGGTGGTAATGATATTATGGAGAATGTTGCAACACTAAAACTAGCAATTGGACAAATAAATACGAGATTATCAAACAATGGTTCAAGTGAAAAGTTGATTGTTATGGGGCCCTCAATGGGGGCTTTAATTTCACGAATTGCAATTTCTGAAATGACCAACCACAATACCCGGATTTATATTTCGTTCGACGGGCCACAGCAAGGTGCTTATATTCCAATGCCATTACAAGAATTATATAGTTATATGTTTGGCGTTATAAATAAAACCATCACAATTTCAGAAGCTGTATTTGCATTATTAAATATGCCCATGAAAACTTTTTCAGCAATGCTCTTCCAGGTAACCTTAAATGGTGTTGTACGCGAATACTCGCCACTTGACTGTCCGGCAGCAAAGCAAATGTTAATGTACCATTACCTTGGCACCTCAAATGACCAACCATTTGCACCGCACAGCGATCATACAACGCTATACAATAGCATTGCAGGTGTTTACCCATCCAATTGTATGAATGTTGCAATCTCTTGTGGCGATGGACATGGCAATAGTCAACTTGGTTTCCCATCAGCAGGTACCGATTACTTAGGTTATTCTACCAGTTCAAAAATTAAAACAGATATTGAATTTAAAGAATTACCAACTTCGGGTAGTCTGTCACCTTTTATGAAACTTAATGTATGGCAAAATGCGTTGTTTGGAATAAGACTTAATTACATCAACAAAGAATATAAATCGTATACAACTTCAAGTTCAAAATCGTACGAACAATTGCCCGGAGGAAACTTTAATGGGAATTATATGCTAGGATCAATACTTGATAATTTGAGCACGGGTTTCGACTATGACAAGTATGAGTGTTTTATGCCTCTATCTACTGCTTTGGATTTATCGAGTGGTGTATCGAGTAATATCTTTTCAGAATTTAGTATTCCATCGGGCCGTAACTTTACTAAGAACATTTACCCTTCAAAATCGCCTTTCGATATGCTTTATGTATGCAATGAAAATAAGTATCATGTTTTACGGGGACCTAATCCTAATGTCGATGATAACACGCTAAATTCTTCAATACCCGGGCTTACCCAAGACATGGCTGATTTTGTTGTTTTCCTGGTTGAGAATTCAGAAAATATTGAAGGTGCAACGCAGAGTGAAGTTTACAATATGTACGACATTTTCCTGAACAACGGTATCCAATACTGTTCACAACCTTTCAATGTTAATTTACTTGAAAATGGCACAGTGAAAAAAAGTTACAACTCATCTGCAGTAACCCTTTCAAATGCAACCTTATCAGGGAATGATATCGATGTTGAACTTTATAGCACGCAAGGTATAACTATTGGAGAGAACACAACCATTGATATTGGTGCAAGTTTTTATTTTGATTATAGTGAGTGTCCTTCTGAATAAGATTTGCATAATAATTTACAGGTTGATGCTTTTGATACCGCTATTGTAATGCCTCTACACCCTTATTGCCGATGGCAGCGAGGTGGATACAAAAAAGATGATTTTAACGAAGTAAATAGAAAATTATGATGCGAAAGCTATTTGTTTTAATCACATTAATAATTGGAACCCATG
>JAQICD010000063.1 GCA_027858715.1 Prolixibacteraceae bacterium | reverse complement strand
TAACGTTCTAAAGTAAGGATCTTTTCCAAAGTTTAAAACTTTGGAAAAGTTACAAAGCGAAATGGAGTAACATCCTATTATATTAACAATTAAAGTAACAGCGAAGCTAGCCCCCCCTTTAGGGGTTGGGGGGTGGAAGCTGGGGGGTTTTTATTATGAAACTATTTACAACCATAATTTTAACTGTATTGGCGGTTGCAGCGTTGGGGCAAACTTCAACGTATCTGAACCCCATGCCTGGTAATACGCACAATTACTCAGCAACGGTTAACGATACAGGCGATCCGGATGAGGTTCGCTGGTATGTAGCTACTGATGCTGCCGGTAATAACAAGGCTGTGTACGGTACCGATTATACCTTTGTAACATCAGGCTATAACAGTACAAACGATCAGTTAGAAGGAACTGCCGTGTATGATGTAGATATTACCTGGGGCGCAACGGTTCAGAATGCCGAAGTATATTATGTGTTTATCGATGTAGATGACGACCAGACACAATGTACCAACCACATGGCTTTGCGTGTGCAAATCGCTGCCGAGTTTAATGCGCTGGTGTATAATGTAACCGGTTCGGCAACACCGGGTACTGTTATTCCCGACGATCCGGGAAACGACGTGGTCGATTCCGACTGTCCGGTTATTATTAACCCGGTTTACAACCAAGCCACCGGAGGTCATACCGATATTGGTACAACGATCATCACTTATCGTGTTGAGCGTGAGTTCTCGTTAGTTGACTGGTCGTTTGAGTACAACCTGTACGAAGCTCTGGGTAACCCGTTTAACGTGGTGGGTATCACCATGGAAGATGAAAGCGGAAGCCAGATTTATTCAGGTACCGGCCTAACCGGAACACAAGGAGTTGATGCATCAGAAGATTACGTGTTGGTATATGTTGAAGTTACTAACCAACAAGGCGTGAATCTCGATATCAACCTTGAATTGGTTACTGATAACAACAATACTGCCGATGATAATGGTAATACCGATGGTAATACAAGCGATAACACCGACAATTACGTGATTGAGGCCATGCCGGAAATTACAGGCTTTGGTAGCAACGACTAATTGTTGATAACAGCGAAAAGGATTGGATAAGAGGAGAATGAAGAAGTCAATAGCAGTATTGATGCTTATGCTTATGGTGGCCATAAATATGGCTGCCACACCTCTTTACACCCTAAAAGAAGGCGCTGTCGGAAGCTATTCAGTAGATGAGAAACCCGGCATTTCGGACTACGAATGGCGGGTTTTTACTGATCCGCAACTGTTATCTTACGCCGGTTCAGATCAGGCAGTGGTTAGTTCATCCGGTGTAGGAAATGAAGTGAAGGTTACCTGGCATAAACCGGGGCAATACTATCTTGCTATTTTCACAACAGGCGAAAATGGTTGTACTAACACCATGGCATTCCATTTTGAAGTGACAGCAAACGATGATTTTGTTGCCATCGATGATAATGTCGTTTTGTATGTTGGACATGAAAAGCCAATAAATGTATTGGACAACGATATCGATAACCTGAATGTGATGGATACAACTTCGCTTATATCTGTTCAGGATCCTGAAAATGGAAATGTCCTGCCTAATAGTGACGGTACTTTTACATACATACCGAATCCCGGTTTTACTGGAATCGATTCTTTTCAATATCAGATTTGCACATCAGACCAGCTGCCTGGGTGTGCAACTGCCTGGACTTACATCGACGTGCGGGAAAATCAGCCACCGGAGTTGAACGACGTGTATCTTACAGCGACATTTGAAACCGACAGTGTGTACCGATTGTGGAATAATGCATACGACCCCGAAGGAATGCTCGACAGCACTTCAATTACACTGGTCGATTCAGCTAAGCTGGGCGAACTTGTAGTTTTGGAAAATGCCGGAGACGTAATTTATAGTCTTGGTAATTGTATTGCCGGTGTTGATTCTTTTAGCTATGTTATTTATGATCAATTAGGGGCTGTATCGGATACTGCCCGGGTTTATGTTGACATTATTCTGGATGCCACCCGCGATTCTGATTATGATGGTATCCCAGACATTATTGAAGATTTAGATGGCGATGGTAACCCATGCAACAACGATACCGATGGTGACGGAATTCCCAATTATCGCGACGTGGATGATGACGACGACGGACTACTCACCATACACGAAGATATCGACGGCAACGACGATCCGACCAACGATGACACCGATGGAGACGGAATTCCCAATTATTTAGATACAGACGACGATGGCGACTGCATGCCAACTGACGAAGAAATCGCCTGGAATGACGGAGATGTTTCATTTGATCTGGATGGAGACGGTATCCTCAATTATCTCGACCCCGATGATAATGGCTGCGGAATAGCAAGCTGCGATCAGATGCAGGATTTGGATAACAATGGCATACTCGACCGCCACGAAATATGGAACTCAACTGCTGTTGACGATTATTTAACAGTTGGCATAAACGAAATCATCGAAATGCCTGTACTCGACAATGACTCGTCGCGCATGGTATCGGAAACAATTACAATAATTGAATACCCCTATAATGGCACAGCATATGTAAACGAATGGTATGGAATTACCTATACACCCAATATCGATTTTGAAGGCGAAGATTCACTTATCTATTCGGTATGCGACTATTACAACATTTGTGATACTGCAGTGGTGATTATTAATGTGAGAGATTTAATATCGCCACCCGAACTGTTTACGCCAAATAACGATGGCGATAACGACAGGTATGTGATAAAGGGTCTTGAACGCTACCCCGACAATCATTTTATTGTTTACAACCGCTGGGGAAATAAAATATATGAACAGTCGGGTTATTACAATGATTGGGATGGATTTTCAAATGTGCGATCAGCGGTAGGCAACAAAAAACTTCCTATAGGTGTATATTATTATATTTTAAAATATGGTGAAAAAGAAAAAGCGGGAGCCTTATTCCTCGAACGTTAATATAGTAACAAAAATATGAAGCAAAATTTGCTCAAACATATTATCCTGGTTATAGTTTTGCTGTCGGGTCTTAAAGGCTTCAGCCAGCAGGATCCGATGTTTACCCAGTACATGAACAACCCGGTACTGATTAACCCGTCGTATGCCGGCACCTTTGGAAACTTGAATGTTAATGGGATTTTCCGTAAACAATGGGTAGGTTTCGACTGGCAGCCCACCACAACTTCCATCTCGGTTACATCGCCTTTCCTCGATTATACAACAGGTGTTGGGTTTACATTCTTGCACGATGATATCGGGCCACTATCACAAACCGGATTTTATGCCGATTATGCTTACCACCTCGACTTTAACGATGCCCAGTTGTCGTTAGGATTAAAAGCAGGCTTCAACTATTATGTGAAAGATTTGCAAGGACTTACAACCAACGATTTCGACTGGTGGGTATCTTTGTCACCACTCACTTCAAAATTTTTATTTAACACTGGTGTTGGTGCATTTTATTACACCAACGATTACTACATCGGGTTCTCTATACCCAAATTGATTCGTAACAGCCTTGCCGAAGACGAAAACACCTACGAGATTGTAGGACGTGAAGAACGTCACCTTTTTCTGACCGGTGGTGCTATTTTCGACATTAATCCAATCGTTAAGATTAAGCCCTCAACCATGCTTCGTATGGTAAACGGTGCCCCCTTTTCGATCGACATTACAGCCACTGCAATAGTATATGAAAGAGTTTGGGCCGGATTAATGTATCGTGTAGGCGAATCGCTGGGAGCTCACTTCAGAATGACACTAACCGACGGGCTGCAACTTGGCTATTCGTACGATTACAACAACTCGCGACTCAGTGAGTACAACAACGGCACACACGAGGTATTCATCAGCTACACCATTCGTCAGCGTAGCGGTCGTATCCTATCGCCTCGTTATTTCTAATCAGAAAAAAAACTCCCTTTCACATAAAGTGATAAAGGGAGATAAAAATGGGTTACATTTTTTTGAGGGAAAAAAAATAAAACATGGGAAATTATCACAAAAAGGGACCCTGCTTTATTGTTAAATATTCATAAGAAAGCAAACATCAAGGAGGCCACAGGGGAGCATGCTCCCCTGTGGCCTTTTCCCTCAATTTTGGGATGTTGGAAATATTGGGGATTTGGATTTTTGTATTAACACCCTGCAAAATATAATCACCGCTGATATAAAATAAACCGGGCTTGGAAACCCAGCATCCTATTATCCGCTTTGGGTAAATTAAATGCGCTATTAGGATCGCCAAATGACTAATTTCCTTGCTTTACAGGGGGTCTTGTTTTATATCCTGAGGATATTTATCGTCAATATATGCACAACAATTATCATTTTTTTTAAAAAAAATTATTACTTTTCGACGCTAAAATTTAATAATGGCTGGGGAACAACAGAACAACAATCTTGAACCGATTGAAATTAAGGAACTTGTGCGCAGCAAGAATCCTAAACTTGCTAACAGGCTACCTAAGTTCGTGCTCCGGTGGCTCGAAAAACTGCTGCACCTTAAAGAAATCAATCTGTTTTTAGAAAAATACGGAAATCTGAAAGGACTTGAATTTACCGAAGAAGCCATAAAATGGCTTAATATTAAATTCAATATCGAAGGAATTGAGAACCTGCCTTCAGAAGGGCGTTACATGTTTGTCTCAAACCATCCGCTGGGTGGCCTTGATGGTGTACTTTTGTTAAAAATATTAAACGAACGTTACGGAAAAACCCGGGTTATCATCAACGATTTTTTAATGGCCTTAACCCCGCTACAACAATGGTTTGTGCCGGTAAACAAGGTTGGTGGTCAGGCGCGCGATTCGATTAAACTTGTTGAAGAGCTTTACGAATCGGACGACCAGGTTTTAATTTTTCCGGCCGGGCTTTGTTCACGCAAAACCAAAGGGGTTATTCAAGACCTCGAATGGCAAAAGCATTTTATTCAGAAAGCCGTTCAGCATAAGCTGGATATTGTACCCATTCATTTTGGCGGAAGGAATTCGAACCGTTTTTACATACTGGCAAATATTCGTAAATTCTTAAGAATCAAATTCAACATTGAAATGATGTTCCTTGTTGATGAAATGATAAAACATAGAAATAAAACATTTGGCATACGTTTTGGAAAACCTATTCCATTTACTATCTTAGATAAAACAAAAAAGCCCATAGAATGGGCACAATATATTAAAGAGCAAACTTACAAACTGGCAAAAAATTAACTTCAACTTAAACGCAAGCTAATAAAAAATTATATTTGCACACTTTGAAGACAAAATATTATGAAAGAAGTTATTTCCAAAATACCAACTGAACTTATCGAAGATGAACTTACTGCTGAAAAGTTCATGCGCGACACAAACAAAGGGGGAAACAAAATTTATATAGTTACTGCCCACGACTCACCGAATATTATGCGTGAAATTGGACGACTGAGAGAGATTACATTCAGGCAGGCAGGCGGAGGCACCGGGAAAGATACAGACATTGACAGTTACGACACTTCAGAAACGCCATATAAGCAACTAATTGTTTGGGATCCCGATGCAAAAGAAATACTTGGAGGATACCGATACATACTATGCAACGAGCTGGGATACAATGAAATAGGCGAGCCCAACCTGGCTACTGCACGAATGTTTCATTTTACCGACAAGTTCAACACCGAATATCTGCCATACACGATGGAACTAGGGCGCTCGTTTGTTCAACCCGAGTACCAGTCGAGCAAGGCCGGCGCAAAAGCACTTTTCGCCCTCGATAATTTATGGGACGGACTGGGCGCTTTAACGGTCGATCATCCCGAGATTAAATTCTTTTTCGGAAAAGTAACCATGTACACGCATTTCAACGTTACAGCACGAAACCACATTTTGTATTTCATGCGCAAACACTTTTTCGACAACGAAGAACTGGTTTATCCTAAAAATGATTTCAGGTTAGAGATTAATTTTAACGATATCAAACCATATTACAAGGGTAAAGATTTCAAAGAGGACTATAAAACATTATCGAAGATGGTGCGTGATTTCGGAGAAAACATTCCACCCCTGGTGAATGCTTACATGAATCTGTCGCCTACAATGAAAACTTTTGGCACTGCGGTAAATAATCATTTTGGTAATGTTGAAGAAACCGGTATTATTTTGACCATTGCCGATATTTACGAGGCAAAAAAAGACCGGCATATAGAAACCTATTTATCGAACAAAGAAAACAATTCGTTCATCATTACACATTAAGGATACAGTTATTTTGCAGAAATGCTAAACCCCATTAGCTTTAGTATTTCGCCGACTTCGGATTCATGGTTTTGAAGCTTCACGGTATAAACCGGAAACTCTCGCCGTACCGGGTACTCGCCACGTTGATTCTCGAATGTTTCGGGCGATTGTTTCAGTCGTTCACTGTCTTCCCAAATAGGGTAAGTAGCCAACACTGCTTCAGCAACAATTTGTTGGCTGCTTTTATTCTTTGCATCAATCTGAATGGTGGTATTCGCAGGCAACTCAACATTTTCGCATTGCCAATGATCAATTCCAAGATTGAATTTTCGGCTAATAGCCTGCACGCTCATACTTGTGCCGTTTGCTTTACCGTCTTTCGAATATCCTGCAATATGCGGAGTGGCAATGAAAGCTCTTTCAAGCAAATGACGGTTGATATCGGGTTCATTTTCCCAACAATCGATTATCGCTTCTGATATAAAACCCAAAGCAGAACCGGCAATAACAGCATCAGTATCCATCACCTCGCCACGCGAAGAGTTTATAAAAATCAGGCCTTCCTTACATTTCAACATAAAATCATTATTGAACAGATGAAAAGTTTTATCCTCGCCACTGCGGGTAAGCGGTGTATGAAAAGTAATAATATCGGCCTGTTGCTGTATGGTTTCAATTGGCACAAAGCCATCGGTACCCTCGGCACGCATACGTGGCGGATCGTTCATCAAAACTTTCATGCCAATTATATTGCACAACTTCGCGACTTTTGAACCTACATTACCGGCACCAACAATGCCAATAGTCATTTTTGCCAGCTCCAGACTCCGCTGATTGGCCAAATGATGTAAAGCAGCCATAATATATTGCGCCACCGACCAGCTGTTACAGCCCGGGGCATTAGTCCACTCTATGTTATTGGCCTCGCAGTATGCAGTGTCAATATGGTCGTAACCAATAGTGGCTGTGGCAATCATTTTCACCGATGAGCCTTTTAAAAGTGCTTCGTTACATTTGGTGCGTGTGCGTGTAATTATTGCATCAGCATTTTTTACTACATCTGGGGTTGTTTCCTTTCCCGGCAGGTAAACAACCTCGGCAAAAGATTCGAGTGCACCTTTAAGGTACGGTATCTTGTTATCGGCAACTATCTTCATTCGGTTCCTTTTTTTATCATGTTAATTTTATTCTCGATAATACTAATGGCATTATCAAGCCTTTTTTTTCCTTCGCCTTTTACAATATCGAAATCGAAACCATAATGCAACAATTCTGACTGGTAAATATCGTGAAGCTTTTTGCGGTTTTCACCCCCGTTTTCACGCAGGGGGTCGGGTGTCCAGGGTAAATCTATATCGCACAACAAAAATATATCAACATCCGATTTTGCAATTTCTCCGTGTAACCATCCGGGATGTTTCCCGTAAACAAAGTCGAACCAAACCTTGGTAATAATAAGCCATGTATCGAAAAATACAAGCCCTGATTCTGCACTCAATTTTCTTTCATTTTCTATTTGCCCACGGGCAATCGCTTCAATATCGTGATAATTATAACGATGGTCGATATGCTGAACGTACTCACGAGCCAGCTCCGGCATCCACAAGCCATTGTAGTGATTGGCAAGGCTCTGCGACAAAGTACTTTTGCCGGTCGATTCGGCCCCGGTAAGCACTATTTTAACTGGCTTCATCATTCCTCATATCTTTACGCCATTCAGAAAATCCCCAAACAGCTACCAATGTATAAACCACAAACAAGGCCGTAGTGGGCAGCAATCCTTTATAAATATACAATGCAATTGAAACCACATCAACCACAATCCATATTAGCCAATGTTCGATTATTTTACGAGCAAGCATCCATGTTGCCACTATGCTAAAGGCTGTTGTAAAAGCATCGCCGAGGGGCACAGGCGAATCAGTAAAATATTTCAGGATAAAATAAATGACTAACCATAAAACCAAAGAAATGCTTAAAAGCACAATAGCCAGATTTTTCGACAAGCGAGTTACAGGAAATTTTTCACGACCACTGTCTGTTTTTTTGCCACGAGTCCAAAGAAACCATCCATAAATACTTATCCATACATAGTAAAATTGCAAGGCCATATCGGCATAAAACTTGGCCGCGAAAAACACATAAATGTACAACAGCGATGTGGCAAGCCCCATGACCCATGTAAGAATATTTTGCTTTACCGAAAGGAAAACATAAGCAATGCCGAGAACAGCACCTGCTATTTCAACCCAGTTGAGTACAACCCAATCCCAGAAACTACTATTCATTGGCACTACCTTCTAAGATGGCATTGTAGCGATCATTAATATTTAATACCTCAAGTGCTTTTAAGACTTCATCATCGTCGCCATTAATGACCTCATAAAATTCGTTGGCACTCCACAAATCGCGTGCAATTAATGCTTTGATATGTCTTTTAGCACGCCCTTTAGTGAAATCAAGGGCATCATCGTCGCGCTCAATTCCCTTTTTATCACCTTCGCGCCATAAATCCTCCAACAGATCGCCAGTTACAACATATTCCTTTTTAAACATTGAGAAATCAGGATACTGATTTTTAAAATCATTTCGGTTTAAATCAACATAATCGAGAACAAACTGATTTACGACACTTTGTCGTATCAGTCGGTTATAATATGCATAATTTGCCGAGGTGTCGAGCGGTATGTAAATATCCGGAATAACACCACCTCCGCCATAAACATCGCGTTGATTAATTAAGGTTGAATTTTTTAACGATTCATCGAGATCCATGCTATCTGCATTGAATAATTCACCGCTTTCGAGGCGGGCAGCCATGTCGTGACGATAATCGGCAAGGCCGTTTTCGTATGGTTTTTGGATACAGCGCCCACTTGGCGTGTAATAATGTGCTGTAGTTAAGCGCACCATTGAACCATCGGTAAGATAATATGGCTGCTGCACCAAACCTTTTCCGAAAGACCGGCGACCAATAACAATACCCCGATCCCAGTCCTGCACAGCTCCCGATACAATTTCACTAGCCGAAGCCGATCCACCGTCAATCAATACCACCAGCTTACCTCTCTCGAATTCGCCACTATAAGTCGCTGTATAATTTTTTCGCGGGTTAGTTAACCCCTCGGTGTAAACGATCATTCGCCCCGATTCGAGGAACTGATCAGATATTTCGTGCGCAGCTTTCAGATACCCTCCACCGTTACCTCTAAGGTCGAGAACAAGATTTTGTAACTGCCCGGCTTGTTTAAGTTCTTTTATTGCCTCAACAAATTCGGATGTTGTTGTTGCCGAAAAACGATTCAGCTTTATGTAGCCGGTATTACCATCGAGCATATACGAAGCATCAAGACTATGGATGGGAATTTTATCCCTGATAATTTCGAAGTCCAGCATCCCTTTTTCACTTCTCCGTAAAATGCTCACCGACACTTTTGTTCCTTTTTCGCCCCGCAACCTGTCAAAAACCATTTGGTTAGTAAGACTTACACCTGCAACATCTTCTTCATCAATTTCAATAATGCGATCGCCCGCCTGAAGCCCCACTTTCTCGGATGGACCACCCGGAATTGTTTGTACTACCAATAAGGTGTCGCGTAAAATATTAAATGATATGCCTATCCCCTCGAAACTTCCCTGCAGGGGTTCGTTCATCTTTTCAACTTCTTCTTTCGATATATAAACCGAATGAGGGTCGAGTTCAGCAAGCATTTTCACAATTGCAGTTTCTGTTATTTTTTCCAAGTCGGTCGAATCGGCATAATAGCTGTCAATCAACCTGAGTAAACGCCCAAATTTCATGGTTTGCTCGTTTACCCCTTGTGCGTTTGTTTCAACAACAAACATCAACAAGAATAAAGACAGTATCGGAAAAAGTATTTTCTTCATCTCATTATATTTAAAGTTTCTTTCAAGATATTCGATGGAACTCGCCATATAATGTTTTCTTGTGTGAGCATTTTGCGCATGGTTCGTTTCATCTGAATTATTTAAAAAATCTGCAATTAAATCCCCAAAACCTATAAGGTCAACAAATATAATACCTTTCGGTACGTAATCAAATTAAAAGCACAATCATACTTTCCCTACAGCCGAAACAATTAGATAAACTGCAAACATTACCAGAAATGCACCACATACCCCGATTAATATTCGATAAACTTTATCGGTAAACAAGGTTTTTCCTTTGCTAACAGCAAACGAAATTGCCCAATACCATATCAAATCGCCCAAAATATGGCCGGTAAAGAAAAAGGCAATTCCCCACGCGCCAAACTGCTTTGCATAAATAACATAGCCCATCCCTATTGTTGCCCACCAGATAATCCAATACGGGTTTGCCAAACTCATTAATGCGCCCGTTAAAGGCAAGCTGGCCTTTACTCTTACATTTTCACCCGGAGAATTTACAGTAAGTGTTGGCAACGAGCGAAACATCCCCCATGCCATCCAAAACATAATGACTCCTCCTACGAATGCAGTAATCAGAAAGAAAAGTTCATGTTCAAGTACCGGACCTAAACCAAGAAAAAGAGCAGCCAGCAGAAGTAACTCCAGAATGCCATGCCCCAAAATCAACATGGGGCCGGCAACTGCACCTCTTTTGGCACTTTCGCTAATGGTTACAGTGAGTAAAGGGCCGGGCATTACAGCCCCCGAAAATGCCACAAACAACGACGTTATAAATATGGTTAACAGTGAAATCATCAGCACTTTAGTGTTTTAAAGAGCTCAAAAATAACTAAATTACTGTCCTAAAAAAAGTGAAAATCGATAGCGGTATTAGACAGACTAAAAAGTTTCTGCTATATTCGCAGTTTAGAATATTTACAACAATTTTTAGCACGAAACATCAATAAAGGAACAGTATAAACCCTGAAAAATGAATTACAAAAAAATTAACATTATTGTTGGCTGGCTAACGTTTGCAGTTGCAGCAGTTGTTTATTTAATGACGATAGAACCTACCGCAAGTTTTTGGGACTGTGGGGAATTTATAACCACTGCCTATAAACTCGAAGTGGGTCATCCACCCGGCGCACCGCTTTTTATGCTGGTTGGACGCTTCTTTACCTTGTTTGCCAGCCCCGAAACGGCCGGCTTATTTATGAATGTTCTTTCTGCTCTGGCCAGTGCTTTCACCATATTATTGTTATACTGGACAATCACACACCTAACAAAACGACTATTAACCAAAGAGGGAAATCCTGTTAAAGGTCAGGCAATTGCCATTATGGGAAGTGGTTTGGTAGGTGCATTAGCCTATGCTTTTTCCGACACTTTTTGGTTTTCGGCAGTAGAAGCTGAAGTATATGCCACTTCATCGTTTTTTACCGCATTTGTATTTTGGGCCATTTTAAAATGGGAAAACATCGCCGACCAACCCCATTCCAATCGTTGGCTGATTTTGATTTGTTATTTGTTTGGTTTATCTATCGGCATTCACTTGCTCAACCTGCTTGCAATTCCTGCCATCGCCTTTATTTATTATTATAAAAAATACCCGGTAACAAATAAAGGTATAATTTATACTTTACTCATTTCAGGCGCAATACTAGGAGGAATCCTTTACGGTATTGTTCCCGGAATCGTGAAAATTGCTACAATTTTTGAGCGAATTTTCACAAATGGTATCGGTGCTCCAATCAACACAGGTTTTTTCATTTATGTTATTCTCCTGATTGCTGCTATTGCTTATGGATTGTATTATACCCATAAAAAGAAAAAAGTACTGCTGAATACCATTATTGTAGGTGTTACGGTTATCATTATCGGTTTTTCAACTTATGCAATAATTCCCATTCGTTCGAAAGCCGAATTACCTATGGATCAGAACAACCCCGACAATCTTTTCACCTTACTATCATACCTAAACCGCGAACAGTACGGCTCAACCCCGTTAATATTCGGACAATACTACAATACGCCACTTGATGCCGACGAACCATACGTTGACGACAAAAAGGAATGGCGGATTAAAGATGGTCGCTACATAATTAGCAACGAACGCCAAAAACCAAATTACGACAGTGAATTTTGCACTTTCTTTCCCCGCATGTGGAGCAAGAACGACTCACGACATATTGAAGCATACCAGCAATGGGGCAATATTAAAGGTATTAACAAAACCTACCGAAGCCCAAATGGCGAAAGACAAACCATAACTATGCCAACATTTGCCGAGAACCTTCGCTTTTTCTTCAAATACCAGGTAAATTTCATGTATGTACGATACTTTATGTGGAATTTTGCCGGACGCCAGAACGATATACAGGGACATGGCAACCTGGTTGACGGAAACTGGATTAGCGGCATTAAATTTATTGATGAAGTCCGGCTTGGCAACCAGGATAACCTGCCACCCAAATATGCAGAGAACCCGGCACGGAACAAATACTATTTCCTTCCTCTAATTTTGGGCATTCTTGGTATTGTATTCCAATACAACTCGGGGCGACAGGGCAAACGCGAACTATGGGTAGTATCGCTGCTCTTCATACTTACAGGTATAGCCATTGTTTTTTATCTGAATCAATATCCCTATCAGCCTCGTGAACGTGATTATGCTTACGCCGGTTCGTTCTACGCATTCACCATATGGATAGGCATGGGCGTAGCCCAACTATACCGGCAAATGAAAAAAGTTGCTCCCGAAACACTTTCTGCAGTAGCTGTAACAACAGGTTGTTTACTTGCCGTGCCCCTGCTTATGGCATCCGAAAACTGGGACGATCACGACCGCTCGGAACGTTATTCGGCACGTGATTTCGGTCAAAACTACCTGGCCAGCGTCGAAGAAAACGGCATTATTTTTACTAATGGCGATAACGATACTTACCCGCTTTGGTACAACCAGGAAGTTGAAGGTATTGGCACCAGCAAAAGAGTTTGTAACCTCAGTTATTTTCAAACCGACTGGTACATAACTCAAATGCAACGCAAAGCTTACGAGTCGGAACCTCTTCCAATAAGCTTTGAATACGAAAAATACGTACAAGGTACCCGCGATGTTATTTACATCATGGAAGATCCACGTTTTAAAGGAAAGAGTATTGAAATTGGCAGAGCTCTTGATTTTGTTAAAAACGACGATCCGCGCACCAAAATATCTCATGCCGATAATGCATCGTACCTGCCGGTAAGAAGTTTGTTCATGGTAGTTGATAAAGATGCAGTTATTGCAAACAACGTGGTGAAACCCGAGAATTACGACCAAATTGTTGACACCATGCACTTTGAGCTAAAAGACAGCTATATCACTAAAGATCAGCTTATGTTGCTCGACATGTTATACAATAATAAATGGGAGCGCCCTATGTATTATGCCGTTTCGGTTGGTAGCGACAAATATCTTTCGCTCGATAAATATTTCAGGCTCGAAGGCCTATCTTACCGTATTGTTCCGGTTCTTGCACAATCGAGCAGTCGGGCACGAGCAGGTAATGTTAATACTGAAATAATGTACAACAACCTGATGAACAAATTCAAATGGGGCGGAGTAAATAACCCCGATGTTTATGTTAATGAAAACAACCGGCGTATGCTTACCAATATGCGAAACAATTTCCAGCGTCTGGCCGAAGCTCTCTTGCTTGAAGGTAAAACAGACAGCGCAGTAGCTGTACTCGACCGTTGTATTGAAATGATACCACCGGAACAAGTTCCATACGATTATTTTTCGGTTCAATTAGCCAAGACTTATGTCGCCTCGGGTGAGAAAGAAAAATCGACAAAGCTAATAGAGGACATATCGAATAATTTCTTTGCCGAATTGAACTATTACTTTGGTTTCAACAACAAACATTTTACTTCACTTGAAAACGAAGTTCAAAGTTCGCTTTTCTTCATTAACGAACTTATGTCGATGGCAAAATCAGTAGGCAATGACGAACTGCACGAAAGTATAAAAACCGAATTCGACATATACTACAACCAGCTTATTAATCAACCCCGTTAATCTTAAACCCGAAGAATTTGAACACAAAGAAAAGTAAAAAAATAAACCTGAGAGTTCACCTGCCAAAGTGGATAACGAAGCTATTCCCTTTGGCAGTATGGACATTACCGACAGGTGAAAAAACCATGTATCTGACTTTCGACGACGGCCCAATACCCGAAGTCACCCCGCAAATTCTTGAAATCCTGAAAGAACATGATATTCAGGCCACTTTTTTTTGTGTTGGTGAAAATGTATGGCGTAATCCCGATATTTTCGAAAGGATAAAAGACGAGGGGCACAATGTGGGCAACCACACTTACAATCACTTACAAGGCATAAAGTGTTCGCGCCAGTATTATATCGACAACATCGAAAAAGCCAATAACTTAATTGGATCGAACATGTTCAGGCCTCCACACGGACTGATGAAGCAAAGCCAGTATTTTTCAATTTTGAATAAATACAAGATTGTTATGTGGGATGTTATTAGTTGTGACTACGATCCAGCCCTTACGCCTGAAAAATGCTTCAGAAACGTAATTGATTATGTTCACGATGGTTCGATAATTACATTTCACGATTCACTTAAGGCCGAAAAAAATGTATTGGAAGCCCTTCCCCGCGTTATCAGGCATTTGAAAAATGAAGGATACGATTTCCGGAAAATCGAATTTCCAGGATTACGACCACTAAAAACACACAAGGTTCAGGATAAAATACAGAATTTACGCCACAACATTAACAAGCTTATAAAACGAGCTTAAAATACATACGAATGAAGATTTTAATTATTGGTTCGGGAGGACGCGAACATGCCCTTGGTTGGAAAATAAAGCAAAGCAGAAAAGTAGAAAAGCTATTTTTTGCACCCGGAAACGCCGGAACATCGGCTCTTGGCGAAAATATCGACATTAATGTCTCGGATTTTGAAAAAATAAAGGAAGCCACCATTGATCAGGAAATCGACATGTTGCTTGTAGGCCCCGAAGTACCGCTTGTTGATGGCATTGTTGACTTTTTCGCAAACGACGAAGCATGCAAAAACCTTCCGGTTATCGGCCCCGTAAAAGCCGGCGCGCTGCTCGAAGGCAGCAAAGATTTTGCTAAAGCATTTATGGCCAGGTACAACATCCCAACGGCCAGGTATAAAACCTTTACTACCGGACAAACCGACGAAGCCAGACAGTTTTTGAACACACTCGAAGCACCGTACGTTTTAAAAGCCGACGGACTGGCTGCCGGTAAAGGCGTGCTTATCATCAACGATTTCGACGAAGCCATTTCGGAACTTAACGAAATGCTTAATGGTAAGTTTGGCGATGCAAGCAGCAAAGTAGTTATTGAAGAATTCTTATCGGGTGTTGAACTTTCGGTTTTTGTACTTACCGATGGCAAAAACTACAAAATACTTCCCGAAGCCAAAGATTACAAGCGTATTGGCGAAGGGGATACCGGTTTAAATACAGGTGGTATGGGTGCTATAACTCCTGTTCCTTTTGCCGACAAGACATTTATGAAAAAAATAGACGAAAAAGTTATAAAACCTACCATCGACGGGCTTAACAGTGAAGGAATAAACTATAAAGGATTTATCTTTTTAGGACTAATAAATGTGAAAGGCGAACCGTATGTAATTGAATACAATGTTCGCATGGGCGACCCTGAAACCGAGGCAGTTATGTTACGCATTAAATCCGATTTTGTTGATTTGCTCGAAGGCGTTGCCAACAACAACCTCAATGAAAAGGTATTGGAGTTTGACGAACGTTCGGCAGCCTCTGTGATGCTCGTTTCGGGCGGCTACCCGGGCGCATACGAAAAAGGTAAAGTAATTACCGGAGCAGATAAAGTTGCCGACAGCATCGTATTTCATGCCGGAACAAGATTCAAAAACGGGAACGTTGTTACATCGGGCGGTCGGGTTATAGCTGTTAGTTCTTATGGCGCGTCAATGAAAGAAGCACTGCAAACATCCTACAAAAACGCCGAGAAAATTCAGTTTGGTGGCTGCTATTTCAGGCGCGACCTGGGATTTGACCTGTAAGATATGCATAGCAAATAATCATGCAATAAAATATTGAAGCAGATTTTTGATGCCCTAAAAGCTCATTTTTCTGCTTCTTTTTTATATATTAACAGGCAAAAGACAAAGAAAACATGCTGCTGAGAATTCTGAAAGGTAATTACCTGTTCAATTATATACTTTTCCCTCTAATAAGTGTCATGCTCATTTTCAAGGCATTAATTCACGCGTCGGGACAAACCATACAAATACCAACTGGCAATAGCCCCATTGGTATGCTTTTACAAATACCAGATGTAAGCGTTTTATTATCGATACTAATCAACCTTTTAGTTGTATTGATTATATGCATAATTCTTTTCTATGTTAATGCCCGTTTTTCACTTGTAAAAGATGTTTCATTTTTACCTTCCTACCTATATCTATTTATCGTTTTGGCCTTCCCTGAATTTCACTACATCCAACCTGTATTGTTCAGTGCTTTGTTTATTGCACTCTCTTTCCGAAGCATATTCTTATCGATCGGCAAAAAAAACATAGCTCCAAGTTCTTTCGATGCTGGTTTTTTAATAGGAGTGGCCAGTTTGTTTTATTTTTTTGC
Organism: Prolixibacteraceae bacterium; assembly: GCA_027858715.1. GTDB lineage: Bacteria > Bacteroidota > Bacteroidia > Bacteroidales > Prolixibacteraceae > Roseimarinus. Next base: position 6,784 of record JAQICD010000063.1, on the reverse strand, counting down.
ATCGGCAATGATATTTGTTGTACCACTTTCGATTATTGTTTTACGTAAAAGCATAAACTGGAGAAACTTGTCAGTCACGCTCTTAGGACTCTTACTCCCCTGGCTTTTATTCTATTCATATAATTTCATAACCGACAACCCATTTAATTACCATGAACTGGCAAAACAATTAACAACACAAGCAGAAGCGCTGTTTAACAGCTATTTAGTTATTTCTATTTACCTGGGCTACATTTTGCTTATCACCCTTATTTCCAGCTTTTTCATTCTTCAACAGTACGACGAAAAAAACATCAACACCAGACGTTTTTTTAAAGTTCTTTTTATTTTTTTTACTACTTCGCTTATTCTTTTATTTTTACCCGCAGTTTCCGGAGAAATAATTGTACTACTAACCTTACCCCTTACATTTCTAATTACCAACTATCTCACCTTCATGAAACGCAGATTTTGGGCTGAAATGTTTTTTACCGTTTTAGTGATTTTTTCAATCATTTTACAATTCGTGTACTAATGGAAATTCAAAAACCTACTTTAGGAATATACGCCATTCAAGACCGCATTGACACGGTTTACCCCCAGCTTTCGCACGACCATAGCATTGCTTTTATGGAAAACGGGGAAGTAAACCATTTTCTTCAGCTTGAAAGGTTATCACGAATAAAACGCGACAACAAACTACATGTTTACCTGACCGATATAATTCGTAAACTCAAACTGGTTGAGCGCGATATGGATGTTGTTTTTGTCGATAACTTAGTTGGGCGGGCATTTATTTCGACAAGCGGGCAAATTCGATTTGAAGCGCCATTAAACAAAAGGCTCACAAAAAATTGGGAAGAGGGAAAACTGTGGTGGTTCGATCACGAACTAAACGGCTTTGTTCTCAACCACGAACTTGCACACGTATTTTCGTGCTTGCCGTTTTTTGGCACATTCGAAGAAAACAGCCTGCTCATTCATTTCGACGGCGGTGCCAGCCTTTCAAACTTCTCGGCATGGATGTACCGAATGGATAAAATTATCCCGGTTGAACACCACTGGGAATTAAAACATCTCACCTCACTTTATAATGCCAACGCTTTAACATTCGGGATAATCGGCGCAAATATCCGGGATCAGAACAGCGTGCCGGGTAAATTAATGGGCTATACTGCACTTGGCAACTACAATGAGGACATTGAATTCTGGCTACGTCAGAATAAATGGTTCGAAGATATTTGGGATAAGCGTTCGGTTTTTTTTGAAGCCAGCAAATCCGATTTCAACATCGAACTAAAATCGCTCGACCAACACAACACTTTTTTACAAGATGTTGCTGCCACCATACAGGAGATATTTATGCGCGAAACCCTGCTTAAAATTGATGACCTTAACTCGCTGAGCAATTGTAAAAACCTTTATTACACCGGCGGATGCGCTTTAAACATCAGAACCAACTCGGCCATTGTTGAAAGTGGCTTATTCGATAATATTTACATTCCACCTTGTGCAGGAGATTCGGGGCTGGCATTGGGAGCAGCTGCATTTGGCGAGTGGATGAAAGGTAATAAAATTAAAAAACACACCCCATTTCTAAACAACTGGGATATCGAAAGTAATCACTTCGACTACAGCTCCGACGATGTTGCACAAGCTGCACAACTGCTGGCCGAAGGCGAAGTTATTGCTGTATGCAATGGCTATGCCGAAGCCGGGCCACGAGCACTGGGCAACCGAAGTCTGCTTGCACTACCTACCAATGCACTTGCCAAAAAGGCAAGCGTTGAACTCAAACAACGCGAATGGTATCGACCTGTAGCACCGGTCATGCTCGAAAAAAATGCCCGGTATTACACCGGCCTCGAAAATATTCATCCTATGTCGGAATTTATGCTGCTCGATTTTCAAATTTCCGAAGAAAAGCAAAATGAAATACCCGGCGTTGTTCACGCAAACGGAACAGCCCGTATCCAAACAATCTTTTCTAAGGATAAAAATCCGTGGCTATTCGACCTGCTTACCCTGCTTAATGATCAATACAATGTAAAAGCACTAATAAATACATCATTTAATGGCAAAGGCGAACCAATTATACATTCGTATAACGATGCGTTTATTTCGGCAAAGAAAATGGGCATAGCATATGTGATTATCAATGGCAAAATCACAAAAGCCTGACAACAGGCAGGCTTTTATTCAGTTTCTTAATATATTTGCAGCTAAATATGAACAGCGAACAAATACTACAAAAATATACCGCCCACCCGGCGATTTCTGACTTAGTAAGCTTTTTTAGCGAAGAAAAACCAAAGCTCCTGCATTTGAAAGGTCTTGCAGGCTCTTCGCCAGCGTTGGTTCTTTCGGCAGCTTTTACTGCACACCCACAATCGTTGCTGGTGGTATTGAACGATTACGAAGAAGCAGCATATTTCTTCGACGACATACGCCAGCTTACACCTAACCACGATGTACTATTCTTTCCCTCGTCGTTTAAACGGGTTGCTCGAAGCGGAAAAGTGTCGCAGGAAAACATTGTAAAACGCATTGAAGTACTGAACCGAATAAGTGAGCCGTCACCATGTATTTTGATAACTCACCCCGAAGCTCTTATCGAAAAAGTGGTTAGCAACGAATCGCTGGCAAGCAACACGCTACGCATTTCGAACAGCGAAAAAGTTTCGCTCGACTTTATCAACGATGTGCTGTTCGAATACGGTTTCGAACGGGTTGATTTTGTTTACGAACCAGGCCAGTACTCCGTTCGGGGCGGCATTATCGACATTTTCTCGTTTGCACACGACGAGCCCTTCCGTATTGACTTTTTTGGCGACGAGGTTGAATCTATCCGTAGTTTTGATATCGACTCGCAGTTGTCGATAAAAAAATTCGACCATATTTCAATCATTCCCAACATACAAACCGGAATTGAAAACGAAGCGCGTGTCGGTTTTCTCGAGTATCTTCCGAAAAACTACAAGCTTGCATTCCGTGATTTTGGGTTTACACTGGAGCAAATTGACAGTTTTTACGCAACCAACAAGCATATAAAGCCCGATGAACGCATATTTGAACAAGAACAACTTTGCGAACGGCAGGTATTTGAAGAACAAGCTTCCGCTTTTGGATTTTTAGAGTTCGGCATGCGTAGCCATATAGAAACAAGTAAAACCATTCCGTTTATCACTGCGCCACAGCCTGAGTTCAATAAAAATTTCGAATTACTGGCAGCCGACCTGAAACAAAACGCCGAAAACGGCTACGAGAATTATATTCTTTCGGGCAACGAGAAACAAATTGAACGACTGGAAGCAATTTTCAGCGATCGTAGCCTCAACGTTAAGTTCGCTCCATTACCATTTACCATAAACGAAGGTTTTATCGACCGCGACCTGCAGCTGGTTTTATATACCGACCACCAGATTTTTGAACGCTACCACCGCTACAAGCTCCAGACTCCGAACCATGCAAAAGAAGCCATAACACTAAAAGAACTAAACAAGCTTCACTCTGGCGATTATGTGGTACACATTGACCATGGAATCGGAAAATTTGCAGGACTGGTAAAAACCGAGGTGAACGGCAAAGTCCAGGAAGCGATAAGACTGGTTTACCGCGATAACGATTCGTTGCTGGTTAACATTCACTCGCTGCATCGCATTTCGAAATATAAAGGCAAAGACGGCACAGAGCCCAACCTAAACAAACTAGGCACTTCGGCTTGGCAAAAAATGAAGAAGAAAGCCAAAAGCAAGGTAAAAGATATTGCCAAAGAACTGATTGCCTTGTATGCCGAACGTCTCAAAGAAAAAGGTTTTGCGTATTCGAACGACTCATTCATGCAGCAGGAGCTTGAAGCCTCGTTTATGTACGAAGATACACCCGACCAGTTTAAATCGACACAGGCCATTAAAGAAGACATGGAAAAACTAATGCCCATGGATCGACTGGTTTGTGGTGATGTTGGCTTTGGGAAAACAGAAGTTGCCATACGGGCAGCTTTTAAAGCCGCTACCGACAACAAGCAGGTTGCTGTATTGGTGCCAACCACTATTCTTGCACTTCAGCATTATAAAACATTTACCGACCGACTAAAAGACTACCCCGTAAAAATTGGCTACATAAGCCGTTTACGTAAAACATCAGAGGTTAAGGACACATTGAAAGAGCTGAAAGAAGGCAAAATAGACATCGTTATTGGCACACACCGATTGGTTGGCAAAGATGTAAAATTTAAAGACTTAGGACTTCTCATCATCGACGAAGAACAAAAATTTGGCGTTTCGGTAAAAGAAAAGCTAAAAAGAATAAAAATTAATGTTGATACGCTCACCCTTACGGCAACACCAATTCCGCGAACCCTTCAGTTTTCGTTAATGGGTGCCCGCGATCTTTCGATAATACAAACCCCGCCGCCAAACCGCTACCCTATTGTTACCGAGGTGCACGGCTTTAACGAGAAGGTAATCAAAGAAGCCATCGACTATGAGATTGACCGTGGCGGACAGATATTTTTTATTAACAACCGGGTACAAAATATTTACGAGGTAGAAGCTTTTATTAAAAAAGCCTGCCCGTATGCACGCACTGCTGTCGGTCACGGACAAATGGAAGGACCAAAGCTCGAAAAAATAATGCTCGATTTTATAAACGGCGAGCATGATGTGCTTATTGCCACCACCATTATCGAGAGTGGCCTTGATATTCCGAACGCCAATACCATAATCATTAACAACGCGCAAAACTTCGGGCTTAGCGACCTGCACCAGTTGCGCGGACGCGTGGGGCGATCGAACAAGAAAGCATTCTGCTATCTGCTGGCGCCACCTATGAGCTCGCTCACCCAGGAAGCAAGACGAAGACTGAAAGCTATCGAAGAATTTTCGGAGTTGGGCAGCGGCTTTAATATTGCCATGCGCGACCTCGACATCCGAGGTGCCGGAAATATGCTTGGTGGCGAACAAAGCGGATATATTGCCGATATTGGCTACGAAACTTACCACCGCATACTAAACGAAGCCGTACAGGAACTGAAACAGGACGAGTTTAAGGATGTTTTTGCTGAAAGAGAAAAAGACGCAGCCAACAAAGCCTTCCTCAACCTTAAATTTATCAACGACTGCAATATTGAAACCGATATGGAAATACGCTTTCCCGAGAACTATGTTAACAGCATTGCCGAACGCATGGCACTATACCGCGACCTTGATAATATTGAAGAAGAAACGGATTTGGAAAAATTCAAAAACAGCCTTACCGATCGTTTTGGCGAAATACCACAACCCGCTATCGATCTTATCGAAATTGTGCGTCTGCGCTGGCTGGCAATTCAACTGGGTATGGAGCGTGTAATACTAAAAAACGGAAAAATGATATGCCATTTTATAGGTGAACAAGAATCGCTTTTCTACAAATCGCCCGTATTTATGGAAATATTGCAGTGGGTACAACACAACCCCGGCAAAAGTCGCATCAAAGAAGGTAAAAGTAAGCTAAGCATGACGTTCGACAAAGTGAAAAACATAGAAAAAGCTTATGTGATTCTTCACGAAATATATTTGGCAACCAGCGCGGCTAACATTAATGTCAAAACTGAACAAACTACAAAGCAATAACTGCAGATACAGAGCGATAAAACAGAATATGAACACCCAAACTATTCAGGCTGCCATCGATAAACTAAGCCAAAAGGGAGGTGGAATCGTTTTGGTTCCCAATGGAGAATGGCACACCGGTCGTATCATACTGAAAGACAACATTAACCTGCATTTTGCCGATGGAGCAACTTTACGGTTCAGCGGAGAAATCGATGATTATCTGCCCGTTGTTTTTACACGAATGGATTACGTGTAAATAAAGCAACCGAAAATGTAGTAGTTCGTTACTGCCTGGCAAAAGAAGGCCACGGTGCCATTACCTGTGGCAGCGAAACAGCCGGGATGATTCGCAACTTGTACGTTCACGATTGCGTATTTCAGGATACAGGCATGGGTATTCGCTTCAAAACACGCAGACCGCGTGGTGGTGGTGGCGAAAACCTCACCTATGAACGCATTCGCATGAACCTTAAAGGCCACATGGTGAAATGGGATATGCTTGGTTCAGAAAAGTATGTAGGCGAACTTGCAAAAAGACTACCGGCTCTTGATGTTAACGAACTTACACCCCGATACGAAAACATTACCATTTCTGACATATTGGTTGAGAAAGCGGAATATGTTGTAAAGGCTTTTGGAATACCTGAAATGCCCATCAAAAATGTTAGAATTCAGAACATAAAAGCGAGCACAGAAAAATTAATGCTTATTCACGACATGGAAGATGCTTTGTTCAAAAACATGGAACTGGACACAAAAGACTCGTTGCTGTATATACTCGATTCGCGCAATTTGAGTTTTCAGAATGTGCACTTTTCGTCAACGACCCATAAGGCCGATGTTCAAATCGACGGAGATAATTCACATTCAATTACTTTTAGAAACTCGTTTAAATTTTGTTTTTGGAAGATGTTTTTAATGTATTGAGTTCTTAAACGATTCAAAATTGACGATAATAGCACCGCTATATGAGGAGATTTTGCAGAAGTGTAAGGGCTCAAGACAAAAAAACATCCCGAAGGATAAAACTTAAACAGTTTCTAAGAGTACAAGTGTCAGAGATACTAAATAGAGTCTGCTGAAAAACACCTTAAGCATTGATAGTAAATAGTATAACATACAATTTGAAAGGATGAAGTGCAAGCATTATAAAAGAAATACTAAAAAAAGCTTGCAATTGAATTTTTCAGTTAGCTCAAAAAATATCC
>JAQICD010000196.1 GCA_027858715.1 Prolixibacteraceae bacterium | reverse complement strand
CCCATTGCTAATAATGAAACAGTAGATGGCCGCAGTAGAAATCGACGCATCGATATTATTATTAAAAATGATGATAAGCTCTTAACACAGACACCATAGTAATAAACATACAATAATTTAGTTTTACCGACCAACAACGTGCTGAACATTATCTTCAATAGATCGTTAGATTTTAGACATGAGACAATAGATCCTTAAAAGCTTTTTTAATGTATCATCACCTTTTTTGAAACAACGTGTTGTTTTGTTATTACGTTTACAATATAAATACCCGGTGATAATTGATTTGTATAATATTCATGAGTTGCTTTATCGTTAACCAGACATCTGCCCGCTATATTGTGAATGCGAATATTGGCATCGGATTGGATGTTGCTGATGGTGAGGGTATGATCAATGACAAAAATATTTAAGTCTGCTTCCAATGCATGATCAACAGAAGTTACCACATTTGTATAACCAAATAAATTGGTGTTATTGAAACTCACCTGGTAAGGCCACTGTTCGTCGTTGTTATCGTTGTCGTCCCAGGCATGTCGCCAGTGGGCGCTTGGAGCACCCGAAACCACCAGCCACAGTTTGCTGCAATTGGCCGGACATTCGAAGTCGATGCGACCGTTGCCCTGGTTCTCCGACATGCTGGCCGAGTTTAATTCGCTATACACACGTGAACCATCTTTCAGGAGTGCCACCAAACCATACCGCCATCCGTCTTTCCCCAGATAGTTTTTCCGGTAACCGTCAATTCCTGCCAATCCTTCAAAATAAACTGTTATTCGTTTGGCTGTAGTAGGTGCGTTAAGCCTGATAATGTTATGACCATAGTTTTCGACACAAACAGTGGGATCAATGCGCCATACATAATCACCCTGGTTGTTCATCTTTGGCTGTGGACGTGAGGCAATAACACCGGCACCTAACGTTTTAAGCGCAGGTATATCCCAGGTGGCAAACCGTGCCGCACATTTCCACATCTCGTCGTTGAATTTGCCCTGCGAGGTAGCTGTTATACGTTTGTATGTTTCTACCGGATCTTCTGGTTTAATCGATTCGTTCCACAAGCGACCTATGAAATCCTTGCCGTGCAGGTAAGTCCAGTAATCCTGAACAAAGAAATTGTTGTAGCGGGGCGATTCGTGCAGAATGTGCTTATGAACATCATTCAGGTAACCGCTGAACCACTCGTTGGAGAACTTTTTCGTGGGGAGCACTTTGTAGGCCTGCCATTGGGCGCATTGTTCCCACCATCCGTTTCCACCCGAAGCATTGCTGCCAAACCCGTACATCCAGCCGTTCATATCGTTGTTGTCGCAATGCACCTGGTACTGAAAACAATGCCCCACCTCGTGGGCAACGGTTTGACCATCACGCGAAGTTACGGCGGGCGTAGTAAGCGTTAACAGCCCAATGGTATTGTCAACCCCCGATCCTGAGGCTTCCCAATCGGACGTGTAACGCAGACGGATAATCATTTTGTAAGTATCGGTTTTGGAAGCTCCACGCTGAATAAATTTTAATGAATCGGCATAAACGACAAAACTCTTTTCTGCAATTTCAAAACAGTTATCAACAATTTCACCGGGGTCATCTCCATAACCGGGTTCCCAAAACAGAATCCAGTTTTTCGATTGCCTGCTCCTTTCAAGCGACCAATTGTTCGACGGATCGTTTACATTCCCCATCATCCATGTGGGCACATAGATTTGTTTGCCCACACTTTTTGTTTCCGCCTTTAGAGTATTTGTGGCGCTGTTAATTTGCACCAGCGTTAAACTCAAATCCTGATAACTAAGCTCAGCTGCATCAATGGCGTTTTGAAGTTTTGATATTTCATTGGCTTTATCGAGGAAACCTAAAATACGGTTGGCGTTCTCGATGGCTTTATGAAGGTTTTCATAGGCTGTTAGCGAAGCATAGGCATCGGCCAGAGCCTGATCGAGAACGGTTTTGGCAGCTGTAACATCGCTTTCATCCAACGGAGTAGCTGATGTTGCAGTCTGCGCCTGTTCTATAGCAGTATTCAGCTTCTGAACCGACGCTGTATTAATATGTCGGGTAAGCAGCCCCCGGGCTTCTTCAACTTGCTTATTGAGCGCAATGGCCAGGTCGTTAATATCGGCTATGCCTAAATATTCAAGCCTGAAGTTATCGAACAAGACCCAATAACCGCTTTGCTGAAAATCGGTTTTTGCACCTATAGTCAGTGTTTCCCCTTCATCTATAAGGATGCCAGATAAAACCATCTCGTAATTACCTGCCGATAAGTTTGATAACAGGACTTCAGCACTTGCCATGTTATTGACATAGCCATTGAGCGAACCGGCACCTGAATATGAATGCTGGTAAATTGAATTGAAAGAAATACTAAGTTCGGAGTATCCAGGTGTTTGGGCATAAAATCGGGCATAAATGGTTTCGGTTTCAGCCTTGTAAGCTGAGCCACTGTCGTTTAGTTTGGGGCGCTCGAAACCTTGTGCTTTTAAACGATATTTTCCGGCTGGCAGCTCACTCAAAACCTGGTTCATGTTGAAAGTCTTCTCGTAAAACTCCACTTCGTGATAGTTCACAGTGCCGGCTCCCTCCCACCCGGTGGCGGTGTTGTTATCGAACCCCGCATTCACAATAAAATGGGTCATATCGAGCGGGGTGTCGGGCGATGCATTGGCATATTGGAATGTATATATGGCCGTTTGCAGATCCTCAATGGCCTGGGTGATTTCGGGTACCGATGTGCTCGACAAATATCCTTCTGCCGTGGTAATGGCTGACTGGAACCCGACGGCGCCACTGGCTTCAGCATTGTAAAGAAGTTGAGCCTCGTCAATTAATGTTGACAATACCTCGGTATTAACCACTTCAACAGCTTCGTAAAGCATAAAATCATCGAACCCAAAACGGTTGCTTAACCATCGAAAACGAGCCACTAAATAACTATATGCCGGATTTGAATTGGTAAAGAAAACATAGTTTTGAGTCCACTGACCGCCATCGTCAACATGTGTACTGTTAATTAATATTTTGGGTTCTTCTGATGAAGTTTTGTTGTTTGTGAGCGATGTTTTAAGGTACAGTTCCGATCCGGCTGCCATTGTAGCGTCGAGGTATTTTACCTGGTAGGCGAAAATGTAGCTTTTGCCCGATGTAATGGGCCAGCCGGTTCCAATAGAGCCCGACGAGCTGGAGTTTTCGTTGGTGAGACCAATCAAGTACTTTGAATTGTTTATACCACCTGAAATGGCAATGTTGAATTTTGCGGAGCTAAGTGCAGCAGCCGATGAAGTAGCATCTGTCCAGCCGGTAAATCCATCCTCAAAGTCGGGATTCGGGATTAAGTTATCACTTAGCAATTTATACTTTTTCCCATCAATGGTTATAATATCTTCGGTTTGATTTGCCGAAGCCGTAAAAATGCTGACGAACGTAAGGAATATAATTAGAGAGAAACGATGTAGATATTTATTCATAGATTTATTTGTTTAGAGAACGTGAAACTATCATTAGATATCTACATATTCTGCATCAAAATCGATAATAAATATCGCATATTCGACATTGTGTTATTACTAGGTATAGAAATCGAATTTGTATTATGTAATGACTGAAAAAGTGCATGAATCATGTGAACAAACAGATTTTCACTAAAAAACAACATATACGAAATTGAGACAATAGATCGTTAGATAAAAGACATGAGACAATAGATTTAAACTTTTAAAGACTTATCAACCAGAGATGACTCAGAAAATTGCGTAATGATTAATATCCTTTTCGGCTTTAATCGTATTAGGCCTGGGAATTCCCCGCCTTAAAGAAATGTTGATGAAAGAACCATTGAAGCTACGTTCATAAGGAATCCGCGGTCGAAAAGCGAAATGAAGTATCAAATTGCATCACCTTCCAGAGAGGTAATTACTGAAAGGATCGTTGAAAAAGGAATGGAGCAAATAGTTCTTCCAACGCCAGAAGGTATTGAACTTTGAGACGAATTTCATCCAAACCTCTACGATTTTAAAGTTTTCACAGACAATGAAATGGCTACCGCTCGCTTTGGTTACAGTCAGATTCAACAAAAATGCCAAGGCCAATTTAACAGGCAAGGGATTCGGATTCCTTTATCTTCAAAATAGCGCAATCGGTTCTGATAAAAAAATTGTAATAGGAAAAGGCATTGATTATTCTTTCTGGGAACAGTCTGGCAATAAAAACACCTTAGGAAAATTTATAATAATAAAAAAAACTTGCTAAATTGTAAGCATAAACCTTAGTGATTGTATCCAATAATAAAAATTAAAAAAACACAGATGAAAACAATTTACACATTGCTGGCACTTTTTATGAGTATGGGTTTGTTTGCACAGGAAGAGCTCACCTCTTTCAGAGGATGGGAATGGGGAACAAGTTACAATGAACTTGAAAGCCAGCTAACACCTGCAGATACCAGAACAACCTTAGGCATGAAACCTTTTCATAAAATTGATGAAGAACTCAACTTTGAAGGTATTGATGTAGATAACATTATATATCTTTTCAAAAGGAATAAATTTGTTGCTGCAACAGTTGCAATGCATAATGATCATCTCGATGAGATAATTAAAGTTTTTACTGAAAAATACGGTGAACCTAAAGTGGTGGAGGCTTTTGTTTTAACAAATCATGAGTGGCATATCCCAACTGCTGACATTGTTATTACCAAAATTCCATCGGCATCAAACGGAATTGGAGTATCGGTTCAGATTAAAGGTAAATAAGTTCTAAAATGATTAAAATTCTAATAGTTTTAATTTTAATACAATTAACTACAATTACTTACACCAAGGCAAATGTTTTAACTGATAATAAGAAGTCGGTTGAAACTCAATACCCCGATAGTTTGAATAAAAAGGGAATAATGTATGTGGCCGGAGCACATTCGGTGCTTTATACCGGAACATTGTGGTATTTAAACGATATATGGTATAAAGACCGCGCCAGTGTTCCGTTCCACTTTTACAACGACAATGCAGGCTATCTTCAAATCGACAAGTTTGGTCATGCCACAACCGCATACCACGAAAGCCGTATCAGTTACTACAGCTTTCGCAAAGTGGGATTACTTTATGGGTTTTAGAACAGGTTTTCTAAAATATACCAAGCATTCGTTTGTCAAAAATATTGGTGTAACCCTCATTCCACTTTTTCACGAGAGCACTCACCTTGGAGATGAATACTCGATACATGGCTATCAGAAAATACCAGATTTTAAACGAATCAACCTTTCGCATGAGTCGTGGGAACTGGCCATTGTATTGAATGACCCCGACACCATTCGGTCAAATTTATTTTCGTTCAAAGCAGGATTACAGGGACTTTGGAATACATCCGCAGGCTATTATTTCAATGATTCACTTGAAGTGAAAGGAGCCGAAATTCCAGACAGTAAAAATAATCTTGAATTTTTTATCAATGTTAACTGGCAACGAACCAACGGTATTTTGTGTTCTGAAAATTGGATGAATATTTTTAGCATAGAAGCCCGCAACAGAACACGGTTTAGTTACGAGCCGGGTATAGCTGAACAAAGGACATGGAATTACAACATCTACTTTGGCTGGCTATACAACAACTCCAAGAGCCAACGTAAACCCGGGTTATTCTTTAGGTATTACAATGGAATTATCCCACACGGCCAACTTCGAAACACCGATGGTTACCACTTTATTGGTTTAAGTTTGGTTTATTATTGATTTAGCTTTATTGAAAAGCTTTACCATCAAACCAACATATAAACAGTTACTCGCAGTGCAACAAAATAGTTTTTTCAATGGCCTCGCGACATGCAGGGCAAAAACCACCTGCCTGCTTTTCTTTCATCCAACAACTCATTACCGGACTGTAAATGCCTTTGGCCTCATATCCGCCACCCTCAAAAACACCTACTTTACCAGCATATTTTTCGCTGCGGAGAGTTGGCACCGGCGTACCTTCTTCAATTAATCTGAACCATTTTCTATTGAAGCCCACCATTGTTGTAATGTTGGGTTCCCATGGTTCTATATCGAGGTTATAGAACGATTCGTATGATGTTGACGAAGTGTAATATTCATCGGCCAGCCCGGCAAAGCCATGACCAAACTCGTGGCAAAACACAAAAGGCGACAAAGCATTATCGGAACTGCAAATGCTTAAAAAATTATAGAATCCACCTCCGCCGTAACGTTCATCATTCACCAATATGTAAATATGATCCCAGCCAATACCGTCGATAGCATCATAAACGCTTTTCATGTCGGAAGTGCTTAAGTATCGCGGCGAACCCAGGGTGTAAAAATGCGAATTGAAAGCGGTATTCCTAAAACAATGGCCACCGGGAATATCGGTACCACTCTCGACCGATGGCACTTGCAGTGCCAGCACATTAAAGCTGTTTTGATAGGTTTTAAAAGGTTCGGCAGCAAACAACGAATCGGTTAGTCGCCGGGCATCCAACGAAAACTTTTCCATTTCAGAAGACTGATACCCCTCGGCCAGAATCAGCAAATCGACATGCTGCGATGGAATACCATGATAGGCTATAGTATCGATTGGCGCCAAAGGATATTGTTCGCTTATAATGAATATGTCGTTTGTACGTATAGTATCAATAAATATCGTTTTCCAACGCCCCTCGAAAGTACGTTCGTCTATCTTCAACACAACATCAGTCTTCGGACGTGGGAAGAACAAAGATTGATAATATGACCGGATATCTGTTTTGGCTTCTGCAGTTGTTTGCCACTCCTTAAACATAGGAGCAAAACCTTTTCTGAAAATCAAAGAATCATTTTCAACATTAAATATCCGGTAACGGTAGATTCCATAATCGGGCATAGCGATAAGTGAACTGTAATTTCCTCCCCATTCAGGAAGATATTTTACATCCTTTTTGATTAACGACACATTCGAACGACCGCCAACCAACTCAAAATCATAACGTACAGCTCCTTTCTTTTCAAAATATTCTATTCCGGCACTATGTGCGTTCAAACAAAAGCCAAAAGTAATAAGCAGTACAAAAAGCAATAATTGTTTCATTCGTTTATATTAAATAATTTGACTTAGGCAACTCATAGCTTGACCCGATTTTTTTCGGGGTAACTCGCATATAATCATCCTCGGTTGTGATTTAAGTTCGGATCATGCTCGTTCCATGAATAATGTATTAAAACTTATAATTCAAAAATAGTTATTAAATATCAAGAAATAATTCCAAATTTGCGAATCAGAATAAAAAAATATTTCATATGCAGAAACTCAATCAAATTTTATACGACTGGCTTTTCAAAATTAGCTATCACGAAGAACTATCCCAAATCGTATCTACATTGATAGTTGGTATCGGTATAGTAGTGATCGCATTTCTTTTGTTGTACATTGTACGCAGAATAATGCGCTCGGCAGCTCACCGTCTGGCTAAAAGTACCAAAACCGAATGGGACGATATTCTCCTGAAGCATAACGTATTTCTGGGAATAGCTCATTTTATCCCTGCATCAATTATTTATTTTACGGCTGATTTTGGCGATCCGTTTTTTGAAGACCTATCAGGTTTTATTGAAAACATCAGCAATTTGTATTTTTTATTTGCGGCTGTTTTCACTATTGGTTCTATTCTTTCATCAGTAAACGAAATCTACAATAAAAGCTTTGCTTTTGCTAAAGAAAAGCCCATTGCCGGTTTTGTTCAGTTAATGAAAATACTAATGTATTTCATTGCTATACTTTTAGTTGTAGGCATTTTATTCGACAAAGATTTAGGCAAACTCGTAACCGGCCTAGGTGCCATGGCAGCTGTACTCATGCTGATATTCCGCGATTCGATTTTGGGTTTTGTGGCTGGTTTTCAAATTAGCATGAACAATATGGTAAAAATAGGCGACTGGATTTCGATGCCACAACGTGGTGCCGATGGCCCTGTTACCGAAATTAACCTTACAACTGTAAAAGTAGAAAACTGGGACAAAACGATAACAAATTTACCTACCTACTCACTTGTTTCCGAATCGTTTGTCAACTGGAATGGCATGGAACAATCGGGTGGAAGACGCATTATGCGCTCCATAAACATCGACATGGATAGTGTGAGGTTTTGCGACACACCGATGCTCGAAAAATTTGAAAAATTCAGGTTGATTAAAGATTATGTGAATACAAAACAAAAAGAAATAGAAGAATTTAATGCTAAATACGAAGTTTCGCCCGATGAATATTTCAACGGACGCAGACAAACCAACCTGGGTGTTTTCAGAAAATACCTTGAAGCATACCTTCACAACCATCCGATGATACGACAGGAAATGACCTTTTTGATAAGGCATTTACAACCTACCGAAAAAGGAATTCCGATACAAGTTTATGTATTCAGTAAAGACAACCGATGGGCGTACTACGAAGCCATACAGGCTGATATTTTTGACCATATTATTGCTATTTTACCTGAGTTTGGCTTACGTATTTTCCAAATACCATCGGGTCACAACTTTCGTGAGCTCGCTGCAAAACAAACAGTGTTGGAACAAAAATAAATGCAAACATTTACAACAAATTCCCGCATCACAAACTGTTAAAACAAAAATTGACATGAACAGATTGTTTTTTGTTGCTTTCTTTTTTTTCTTAGTTTTACCAAGCTTATAAAAAATCATTAAAAGTGAAACAAACGCTAACACACATCATTATAATCCTGTTGTTTTCTCACGCTACTGCACTTGGGAAAACAACAAATATTAAAAAAATCACTACAGATGTTATTACAATAACACCGGGTAAAAAGCAACTGCAAACACTAGGGTGGCCCAACGATATAATTAACTCGATAGCCGTTCGCACCAACGAAGGTATTGTGCTTATCGATACTCAAAACTCACCGGCCAATGCTAAACTCATAAAAGAAGCTGCAACCGATTACTTCAACGATTCGACGTTCACATACATTATTAACACCCACGGGCACTCGGCACACTCAGGGGGCAACTGCGTGTTCGATCAAAACCGTATTGTTGCGCACATTAACAGTGCCGATGAAATAAAAAATTACGACGACCTGTTTTTAGGACAGACTGTTGAATACCTGCGAAAAAAAATATATTACCAAAATAATGTTCTCGATACTATTCACACTGAAAACGCTTTGTCCGATTCTATTAATGAATCCATTGACCTTTATAAGTTCTACGAGGCAGATTTAATTAACAACTATCGGGTTCGCTATGCCGATTTAACATTTCAGGATAAAATGAAGCTTACACCCGGCAATAAAACCATAGAGCTGAGTTACATGGGCAAAGGTCACGGAAATGCAGATATTATTGTTTTCATTGTAGAAGACAAAACCCTTTGTACCGGAAACCTTTTTCATCTTGGTGCTTACAAAACTGAAGAAATGCCAAGTTTTTATTTAAACCGGGTTAACGAAATCGACAAATGGATTGCAACACTCAGTGAATTTTTGGAAAAACATCACGAAATTGACTACGTACTAACAACCCATGGCAAAAAACCCTTTAAACGCGAGAATATTGTATTCATTAATGAATATTGTAAAGCTGTACGCGATGCGGTTAAACAAGCAAAATTGAATGGTCAAAGCCTTGAAACAGTTCAGGACATCGAAACTTTTAACTCATTTTTTAGTCAGCACAATAATATTCTTCGGGTAAACAACGAAGTAAAAGAAATGCACGCCCGAAACATACGCATCATTTGGCAATATATCGAGTAAAGCCTACTTTTGCAGAATGCTGAATGTATCAATCGACTGATTGCACACTCTGCATTTCAACTTTCAAAAAACATGAATACATCTGGAAAAAGCATCACTTTAATCGTGGTTTTATTACTGGCAATTACTTTTGGAGCAGTTGCCGCCAACAAGCAACGCATTATCTCGCTGGCGCCCTCTCTCACCAAAAACATTTACTATCTGGGTGTACAGGAACAGCTCGCAGGTTGCACCAGTTATTGTACCGAAGCTGTAGCCGACAATAAAGAAATAGTAGCATCGGCCATAAAAGTGAACATTGAAAAAACAGTGAGTTTAAAACCCGATTTAATTTTGGTAACAACCATTACTTCGCCCGAAACCATAGAGTTACTCCAAAAATTTAATATTCGCGTTGAAGTATTCAAAACCCCTAAAAATACCGACGAAATTTTTGAACAGTTCGAAAGAATTGGCAAGCTGGTTAACCGTGAAGAAAAAGCTTCTGAAATAATTTCGGAGACCCGCCATAAAATTGAAGAAATAAAAAAACTAATGCCAGCTGGCAACAAAGATGTGTTTTTCCAGATTGGCGCCGAGCCAATATTTACGGTACTCCCCGGCACTTTCATGAACGACTACATAACGTTTATGGGGGGCAAAAATATAGCAACCGACGTGCGCACAGGTGCTGTTAGCCGCGAAAGTATTATCGCCAAAAACCCCGACATCATTTTTATAGTAACCATGGGCATAACCGGCGAAGAAGAATACAAGCAGTGGCAAACGTTTAAGGATATGAAAGCGACCAGCTCAGAAAAAATATTCATAATTGATGCCGACAAAGCTTGCAGCCCCACCCCGGTTACATTTATTGAAACGCTCGACACAATGGTTTCACTTTTAAAACCGACATCTCATGAATAGCCGCTTGATAAAATGGATCATCTACATTGTGTCGCTTATCATCCTGGTAATTGTAGCAATATTGGTGTCGCTTAGTACAGGCGAAACCGATATTGAGCTAAAAGAAATTCCCGGCATTATAAAAAGTGGCGAAGGCATCGAATACTCGATATTAACGGCCATACGTTTTCCCCGAATCGTATTGGCATTTGCCATTGGCGGAGCGCTAAGTTTAACTGGCGCTATTTTGCAGGGCATATACCGCAACCCCCTGGTTGAACCCTACACTCTTGGCATTTCGGGTGGTGCAGCTTTAGGTGTGGCCATTGTTATCGTGCTTGGACTTCACCTGACAATAAGCTCAGCGGTACTTCCACTGGCAGGCTTTACGGGTTCGATGGTTACTATATTTGCCGTTTATTTTTTAAGCTTAAAAAAAGGAGCGATCAACATCAACCGCATGCTGCTTATTGGAGTTATGATTAGCTTTATTGCCTCGTCGGGCATGATGTTTCTTATGTCGATAACCTCTTCGGAGAACCTTCATGGCATTGTTTTCTGGATGATGGGCTCGCTTGACGAACCCAACAAACTGCTTATTCGAACCATGTTTTTTTCGGCACTTGGTGGTTTGCTAATTGCCTATCTATTTGCCCGTCCGCTTAACGCGCTAAGACTGGGCGAAGAAAAAGCCCGGCACTTGGGCATCAATACAAATGTTACCCTGCGCATTCTATTTATTGTTGCATCGTTGCTCACAGGCTTTTGCGTGGCTGTTGCCGGTGTAATTGGCTTTGTAGGGCTGGTAATCCCACACATTATGCGCAACATTACCGGCTCCGACTACCGCATACTGCTTGGCAGCTCATTCCTGGGCGGCAGTTTCTTTCTTATTATCAGCGATATAATTGCACGCACCATAATCTCGCCGAACGAATTACCCATTGGCGTTATTACAGGCATTGTGGGCGGACTAGTGTTCATAATTGTACTGGCACGTACCGGTTTAAAATCGAAAATCAGTTAAGTATGAAACATTACCTCAACGTCGAAAACCTGGTATGTGGCTATTCCAACAGCTTTAACCTGAAAGAAATATGTTTCGGTATAAAACAAGGTGCTTTTGCCGGAATTATTGGTCCAAACGGTTCAGGAAAAACAACACTTTTCAGAGGTATTGCCGGCGATCTGGGTGTAAAATCGGGGTCTATTCAACTAAACAATACCAACCTGGGCAAAATTCAACTTAAAGAAAAAGCTCAAAAAATTGCCGTTGTAACGCAGTACACCGAAATTACTGATATGACCGTTGAGGAATACGTTTTAATGGGCAGAACCCCTTACCGCCCAAGGTTTCAGTTTTTCGAATCGAAAAACGATGTGCAGATTGCCGAAAGATACTTGAAACTGACCAATACCTACCCTTTGCGGCACAAGCCCATGACCGAACTGAGCGGAGGCGAACAACAACTTGCAGCCATAGCCAGGGCACTTACACAAGAGCCCGAGCTGCTGCTTCTCGACGAGCCCACTTCGCATCTCGACATCACTCACCAGGTTCAGATACTCAATCTTATACAGCAACTTAACCACGATTTAAAACTTACGGTTTTACTCATCATTCACGACCTGAATATGGCCAGCGAATATTGCGATTTTCTGATAATGATGAAAAACGGAGCCATTCATGCCATCGGTAATCCATCGGAGGTTTTAAATTATCGAACCATCGAAGAAGTATATCAAACCGTTGTGATAACACGCGAAAACCCTGTTTCAAAAAAACCAGTTGTTTTTTTGGTTTCGGAGAAAGTATTAAACGAGCAACGAGAAAAAACGAAACCAAAAGATTAACGACACAAAAAACCCGTTCAAAACTACAAGAGCTTTTAACGGGTTCCCATAAAGGAATTTTCATCCAAAATATTATTTCAATTTATCGTCGGTAATAATCAGGTTGTTCAACATACTAAATCTTTCGTCATCGAGCCTTGTAAATCCATAATCAACAGCTTTCGATTTTAGTGAAGCAGTTGTTACCTGTCCGCTTATTAACTCAAAAGCTTTAGCCAGCATTGGATCTGTTTCATCACCAAACGGAACCGCTTCTAAAAGATCATCTTCAACTATATAATGTGGTTCAATTCCATCCTTAAAATTGGTATAACCAACGGCGTTGGCATATTTGAAGGTAATAGGTATCATTCCCCAATTGTGCTTTCCCCATGAAAAACGCTCGTTATCATTCAAGTGATCTAACACAAACATTCCGGTATATTTTCCTGATGTATTGGTTCCAATAATGGTTGTATTCATGTAAGGCTCCAAGCCGGTTAATACCACCTCACTGGCCGATGCAGTTGAAGAAGTAACCATAAAATAAACATTGTCGAGCTCCATATTAACCAACCCTTTTTTAAACCGGGAAATTGACCTTTCAGGATCGCGACTAAAATCACTGGTTAACAAGTCGTTGTACAAATAACGAATCAAAACATCCTCGTTCTCTGCTCTTTCTTTTGGTGCAATTATCGAAGCCAAATGCCTGGCAGCCTGCATGTCGCCACCTCTGTTGTAACGTAGGTCAATAATAACTTCACTTACGCCCTCGTTTTTGAACTCCTGAAAAACTTCACTTAACTTATCGAGATAATAATCTTCGTTTCCGGCAACAAAACCGGTATAAACTAAATATCCTGTTTTAATGCCACTCAAATCATACACATGATGAAAAATCGATGGGTTAGCATCTATAACTTCAGCCGTTAAAAAAATCGATTCACCTGTCATATTCAATGTCCTACCATTCCATGATGCCAGCTGAACAGAATAGTTTTTCCCTGAATACAAATCGTAATAATTATCGGGAGTCAGACTTTTATTGTTGATCTGAAGAATGATGTCTCCACGTTTTAATCCAGCCTCATCGGCAGGTGAACCAGGATAAATGTACTGTATCACTGCCATCACATTTGCAGAATTATTATATAACCAGAACTGGGGTGAATACCCCATACTTGTGGGTGTTCCTTCAAATTCTGCGAAATATTCTTCATAATCGTCAACAATATACGACCACTTATCTTCATCAAACAATAAACTATTAAAATATTCCTCAGGATCACCAGTGTGTGGTTCAAGGTTATCGGGGAGTTGGTTTTCCCATAAATAGTATGTTTCCATACCATATATTATCCAATCGTTTATTTTTAAATTTTGTTTCTCGGTTTCAGTTAATTCTTTCTCCTCTGGTTCAATTACTTCGTCTTCTTTGCACGAAAACAATACAAAAAACGATAATACGAGTATTAGCAAATTCAGTTTTATATACTTCATTTCGATTATATTTAACAACAAACTGTTTATATTATTAAAACAACGAAAGTAAATAAAAATCAGAAAAGTATTATTATACTCAAATAATTATCTTTGCTTCCATGACAAAAGAAATAACAATGCGACATCTTTTATCTCTTTTCCTATTGCTTTTGTTCGTTGGAACGAGCTTTGCCTCGGAAAACGAAATTGAGCAACGCACCAATCTGTTTCTTAACGACGAAGCCATTAAAAACAGTCCGGTTTCGATTTACGTGGCCAACAGTTTAACCGGCGAAACATTGCTGGCAGTTAACCCTACCTTAAGCATTACGCCGGCATCGGTGCTAAAACTTGCTACAAGCGCAACAGCTCTTGAGCTAATGGGCAGTAATTACAAATTCTCAACAAAAGTATGGTATTCAGGCATCATTTCAGACAGCATTCTTTATGGCGATTTGATTGTTGAAGGCGGGGGTGACCCAACCCTTGGCTCTCCCTACTTTGGATTCGACAACGACGATTTTTTGATACAATGGGCACAGCTAATTAAACATGCCGGTATTGATTCGGTAAACGGCAATTTGATTGTTGACACTGGCATTTATTCCGACAAAGATGTACCTCAAACATGGATATGGGAAGATCTGGGCAATTACTTCGGTGCCGCGGCACAGGGCATTTCGTTGTACGACAATACTTTCAGAATAACATTCGAAACCGACAACCTTGATGGCGGCAACACGCACATTATAAACACATCGCCCGAAATACCGGGATTGAAAATAAAAAACAAAGTAAAAGCTTCGAACGACAGACGTGATCGTGCTTACGTTTATGGCAGTCCGTTCGATAGCTACCGGATAATAAGAGGTACACTTCCTAAAGGTCGGTCGCAATACTCAATAAGAGCTTCAATTCCTGACCCCGGAATTTTGCTTGCTACACGGCTGAAAGAAAAGCTTGCAGATGAGTCGATAGTTATATCGGGACAAATTGAGAAGCAAGACAAGCTTAATTACGATTTGTTTTCAGAAAAGCAACTGCTTGTAAAATGGGATTCGCCCACACTGGAGCGCATTATCGAAAAGCTGAACCACGAAAGCATTAACCTTTATGCCGAATCTCTATGTAAGCACATCGGACTAACCCAAAAGAGCGAAGGCAGCACCAGTGCCGGTACCGAAGCTATCAAAGTGTTTTGGAAAGACAAAGGCATTGATGTACAATGGTTTTTTCAGGCCGACGGCAGCGGGTTATCGCGCAGTAACGCCATAAGCGCCAAAACATTAACCGAAATTCTGGTATTTATGAAAAATTACAGTGCTAATTTCAATGCATTTGAAAATTCGATTCCCCTAACCGGTTTGCAAGGCACTCAGAAATATTATTTTCAACAATCGTTTCTGAAAGGAGAAGCACGTGCAAAAAGCGGATCAATGACACGTGTGCGAAGTTTTGCCGGCTACATGGAAACACAAAACAATACACCCATTGCTTTTACCATAATCGTAAACAACTTTAATTGCGGCAGTTTCACCATGGCAAAAAAAATGGAAAAACTTATTGAATTGCTTTACCTCGAACTATAAAAAGCAAATTCCTCAATTTATTGTATATTCGCAACCTGAAAATTATTTACACCCTATGTTGAATTTTTCCAGAAAAATACGTGACTTAATTATTGCTGTTATTGATTGGTTTTATACCCCTTTCAAAAATTTAATTCCACAGGAAACTTTCAGATACGCTGCAACAGGAGGAATGAATACTACTTTCGATATTCTTCTGTATTTCGTATTTTACAATTTCATCATCAACAAGCAGGTAGTTAATTTGGGCATAATTGCCATGAGTCCGCACATTGCTGCATTTGCTTTTGTTTTTCCCATAACCTTTGGCACCGGTTTCTTGCTAGCAAA
This sequence comes from Prolixibacteraceae bacterium, assembly GCA_027858715.1. Lineage (GTDB taxonomy): Bacteria > Bacteroidota > Bacteroidia > Bacteroidales > Prolixibacteraceae > Roseimarinus. Next base: position 5,538 of record JAQICD010000196.1, on the reverse strand, counting down.
GTATGTTACATTTACTCAATCGTTACTGCGTGGTAAAACACAACTTTTCAGATACGGCATTTCGGTTGGCGGTTCAATTCTTTTAAATTATTTGCTCCTTAAATTTTTTGTCGAGGTCATAGGATGGTACGCTACGGTTTCGAAAATAGCAACAACTATTATTGTTATTTTATACAGCTACATGGTTCAGCGTCATTTTACCTTCAGAACCAGCAAACGGGCAATAGCTAAGGCCGAAAGCCGGATGTAATGTATGCGACATACCTATTGATGAGTTCAAGTTTCTTTAAACGCTGCCTGGTTAAAAAACGCAGACAGGTTTGCTTCGTGGTTGCGGGCGGCATATTTTCACTTCCCCTTCGGTTCTCACTCCGGTCAAATGCCTTTAGGCATTGTTACATATTGTAGCCTATGGTTTTAATCATAAGAAAAGGGATGCGTGTGTTATTATGAATGCCGTGGGCATGAGGCATATAATTTTATTTTTTCAACATTACTGACACGAGTTGCAAACTCGCTATATGTGAGCTTTTAATTTTCGCTGTACTTGCTTGCAGCATACTCCTTCCCGATGCTCGAGGCAGTTAAAAACGAGAACAGGTTAACCACTCGTTACGCTTTGCTAAACGAGTGGTAGCAAGGCACTGGATAAAAAAACGTTGAAGCGGCTCGAAGACATTGAGAAGCTGCCCGACGAAGACAAGAACAACATCTTCTATACAATCGATAATCTTATAAGAGTTTGCTCCCCCTCGTTTGCAACGAGGGGGTTACCGCCAGTCGTTTGTAACGACACATTGTTATTGAATGATATAATCAAATAACTAACATATCATTTCAAACTCAATAACACCACCTAAAGATGCATAATTGCATGCAGAACTAAAAAGATAATCTACTGCCTTTTCCACAATTATTGCCCTTACCGGATTTTCCAAATGAGCTATGTTTCAAACATATGGGAATATTTCACGCTTCGCGTGATGTCGTCACAGACGACTGACGTAAAACCACTCGTTTCCGTTGCACTCAAACGAGTGAGAGTTAGGTGTTATTTGGGCATTATGGATGAAGACGAAGATGAGAAATACAGGTTGGAAAAAAAGCTTTTCAGCTTCATTCTTCATATTTAAATGAAGTATGATGCTATTTTGTGTGAAAAGCAAACACCAATTTTGAATTCCTATCTAACTAGGAACTAATTCTGTAAATATTAAAAATATATTTATTGTTCTACAATTATCCAATATTTTTATTTATTTTTGGTTTTAGAATAATTAATCTTAACTAATATGAAAAAAATAATACTTTTGATACTTGCTGTTTCAATAGTAAGTGTAAGTTTTTCTCAGGAAAAACAAGAAAATCTGGACGATGCACGTCCCCAACCAACTACCAATGGGCTCCAATCTTCTCCTAGTGAGTATTTTGAAGTCCCATCTATCAGTTTCGATTATCATGACATATCTTCTACTGGCACATTGGTTATAAATGGAGATGATACAGGAGCTACTGTAACATTAGGAAAGGAATTTATGTTTTACGGGAATGCTTATACTCAATTACAAGCAACAACAAACGGCTACATATCTACAGATTTAACCGACACGGGTGGTGATTTTTCGAATGATTGCCCACTTCCTTTATGGCCCAGCACCGGTGGTGGTGCCAGAATTTATGCTTATCACGACGACCTTGTTACAAGTGTTTATTATCAATATTTTGCTTCTTCACCCATACCTAATCCCAAAAATGGCAGTACAATGGGTGCAAGTGTATTTCAGTGGGTAGGTAGTCATTGGGTTGGTTCTGCCGGGGTTGATGTCCAGGCTTATCTTTATGATAACGGTGACATTGCATTTTTCATAAATGGATCGGGCAATGAATATGGAAGTGGTGCAACTTTCGGCATACAGAATGCCGATGCTACTGAAGGTTTGACCTTAAGTTGCGACACAAGTTTTGGTGTCGATGATTTTGCATTTATGATTGCCGGTCCCTCCGTTGTGCCTGTAAATTATGCATGGATAGCAGCTGTTTTTATGTTTATTGGTTTATCTGTATTAATAAGGAAAAGATTCTTAAGAATTTAAGCAGCATACTTGCATTGAAAAATTTTGCACCCTACCCCTACCACTCGTTTAGCTATAGCGTAACGAGGGGGTTTACCCCCTCTATAGCGCGAGTTTGCAACTCGTGCTTAATACATTTTAACTATTTTGCTCCCCCTTCTTTTGCAACGAGGGGGTTACCGCCAGTCGTTTGTAACAACACATTGTTATTGAATGATTGCATCATTCAATAACTAATGTATTACTTCAACCTCAATAACGCCACCCAAAGATGCATAATTGCGTGCAGAACTGAAAAGACAGGTGCTTTTAATTTTCGCTGTACTTGTTTGCAGCATACTCCTTCCCGATGCTCGGGACAGGCAGTTAAAAACGAGAACAGGTTAACCACTCGTTACGCTTTGCTAAACGAGTGGTAGCAGGGTAAAACCACTCGTTTCCGTTGCACTCAAACGAGTGAGAGTTAGGGTTAGACAAAACTGCCACAATGAAAAGAATCATATTTCTTATATCATTTCTGATAAATGTTACCAGCGTTTTTGCTCAAGATGAATGCCAGTATTGAATTGCGGCATATTTTTGAATATTTCAATCAACGGAATAAATGTATCCAATATAGTCTTAAACTTTTAAGCGAGATTGATGATTTAGTTGCTCATTTCTCGGATAATGAGTTGATTGGAAGGTTAACTTCGAATAAAACAACTCGTATAATTCCAATTAGGGAATACCTGATTTTTTACGAAATTCATCAAGGTTATATTCAAATTATTTCATTTTGGGATAACAGGTTAATTATTAACTAAATCAAAAACTTTGCTCCCCCTCGTTTAGCTTGCGTAACGAGGGGGTTACCGCCAGTCGTTTGTAACGACACATCGTTATTGAATGATTACATCATTCAATAACTAATGTATTACTTCATTCAATAACTAATGTATTACTTCAACATCAATAACGCCACCCAAAGATGCATAATTGCGTGCAGAACTGAAAAGATAATCTTCGGCTTTTTCGACAATCATTGTCCTTATCGGATTTTCCGAATAAGCTATGTTTCAAACATATGGGAATATTTCACGCTTCGCGTGATGTTGCCGCCTTCTGCGGTACAGGCAGTCACAGACGACTGACCGTTAACCCCTCGTTTCCGCTGCGCTCAAACGAGGGGGAGTAGGTACAGGCAGTTAAAAAGAGAACAGGTTAACCACTCGTTACGCTATGCTAAACGAGTGGTAGCAGGTTCGCTTCGTGGGTGCGGGGCGAATGTTCTCATCTTCTCACTTTCTCACCCTCTCAGCACTCATCTTTTCTGTTTCTCGAAAGAGACAACCCGCTAACCTACTAATGACCAACCCCTAATGACTAATTCCACCAATGACTAATTTCACCAATGACTAATTTACAAACGCCTTTAGGCATGTTTTCATATTATAGCCTATGGTTTTAACTGTGCCACCCAAAAAAAGCCATCCGTTTTTAGGCGAATGGCTTTTCTATATGGTTAAAATGCTGTACTTATCTTACTGAAAATTTATAAATACAAACATGTTTGTAAGTTTCACCCGGCATTAATGTTGTTGACGGGAACTGCGGTTTGTTTGGCGAATCGGGGAAGTGCTGTGTTTCGAGACACAACGCGCTACGGTATTCGTAAGCCAAACCTCGCTTGCCGGTTGTACTTCCATCTAAGAAGTTGCCACCGTAAAACTGCAAACCGGGTTTATCGGTAAGCACATCCATCTGGATATTTGTAACCGGCGAATAAAGCCTTGCTGCAAGCGTTACACTATTATCGTCCTTATTCAGCACCCAGTTATGATCGTAACCGCCACCAAAAGTCATTTGCTGGTGATCGCTGTTTACCCGTTTTCCTATTTCCATCGGACTAGTAAAATCGAAAGGCGTTCCGGCTACAGAAGCCAACTCGCCAGTAGGAATCAACGTTTCATCAACCGGGGTAATACTATCAGCATCAATCATCAGAACATGATCGTTGATGGTTGCTGCACCTGCTCCACTTAAATTGAAGTATGAATGGTGCGTCAAATTACAAACTGTTGCCTTATCTGTTGTTGCAGTGTATTCAATGCTAACCGCATTGTCATCGGTCAGTTCGTAAGCCATCGAAATTTCGAGGTTACCGGGATAACCCATTTCGCCATCGGGCGATAAATAAGTGAAAATAATTTTTGAATCACTCACTTGCTCTGCATCCCATACTACATCAAAGTAGCCTTTAGGGCCACCATGTAAGTGGTTTGGGCCATTGTTGGCAGGCAATTCATAAACCTTACCATCAAGTTCGAATTGAGCATTTCCGATACGGTTTCCATATCGTCCGATAGCTGCACCGTAAAAAGTTTCGGGACCTTCGGCAGTATAATCATCAAGATTATCATGCCCCAGGGCAACATCTACCGGATTACCATTGGCATCGGGCACACAAATAGCAACAACACGAGCACCAAAGTTGGTTACTTTCACACCCATACCATTCTCGTTAACCATGGTGTAAAGAGCTGTTGCTTTTCCCTCTATCGTTTGATCAAAAGCGGCAGCATCAATATCGGCAACAGCATCGGTAAAAACCGGTTGCTTTTGCTCACTGCAACTATAAACAAAAGTTGCGATTACTATTAATAAAATTGCATTTTTTATCATCTTTTCAAATTTTATTGTAATTGAAGTAACACAACAGAATGGGCTGGTATTTCTACCAACATCTTACCATCTTCAGGTTTATTAACCTCAAAATCTTCGATGCTTACTTTTTCCTCTTTTCCAAAATCGTTGTAGTCATTTATTTTTTCAGAAGTAACAACCTGTCCGGAAACGGATTCGTAATATTTATCTCCCACATAACATTCAAGCTCAATGGCTATGTTAGGATTCGCGTTTGAAAGTGTAATATTGGTAACGCCATCTCTAATTGAAGCCGAAGACGTTAAAGCGGGAATTTTCTCCCCTTCATACTCATAATATTCGGTTAGCAAGTCTCCCGGGATTAAAGTAGCATCCTGATGAACATTGTACATTTTGAAAACGTGATAAGTAGGCGTTTTAACCATTTCAGGGCCATCGGTTAAAATCATAGCCTGCAACACGTTAACAATTTGTGCAATGTTGGCCATCGAAATACGGTCGGCATGGTTGTTAAAAATATTCAGGTTGATCCCGGCCAGTACAGCATCGCGAACGGAATTTTGCTGTTGAAGGAATCCAGGGTTTGTTCCGGGAAGCGGATCGTACCATGTGCCCCATTCATCAACAATAAGAGATACCCTGCCTCGTGGATCGTACTTATCCATTATTTCGAGATGCTTCTCAATTAATTCTTCAATGTGCATGGTATTTTTCAGTGTTTTGAACCACAATTCCTCACCAAATTCAGTAGAAGAACCTTTATTGCCCCAATTGCCGGTAGGCAAAGTGTAGTGGTGCAAAGACAGTCCTTGTACAAGAT
>JAQICD010000191.1 GCA_027858715.1 Prolixibacteraceae bacterium | reverse complement strand
GGGAGTTTCCAGGCATACAACGCGTTTACTTTTACACCTGCCATCAGGTTGAAGGCAGCCCTGTCGCTGCCATCGTTTTCAAAAAGCTCAATGTTTACAGGTATTTCCCTTTCAGGTTTATAATCTTGCACATAAATGCCTTTTTCGGAATCCCAGAAGTTATCAGGATGTGTAGAAATGGCAACTATCGGTAATTCACCTATTTCGCTGTTGGTATCGATAAAATAGGTTTGAGTAACTATAGGACCGGGCTTTTGCCCCTGTTTAAATATTCGTGCTCTTATAACCGTTGTCCCGTTTATGGGTATTGGAGTAGTAGCGATAGGTGAATTTTTGTCGGGCTCGGCGCCATTAAGGGTATAGCGAACTTCACCACCAAATTTCGATTCAATATTAACTTGTACCGAAGTCTGATAAATTCCACCAAAAGGTTGTATTAGGGGCGTATTGTATACAATTTCAGAAAACGATGCGCCAATATTCTGCTCACCTGGAGTTGCATCTGTAAAAAACACCCAATTTTGAGCTCCGTCGGTTTCGCGCCCCATCGAAATATTTGACTCCTGATATTTGAATAAAATAGAATCGATAATTTCGCCATTAGGTGAAATTAGAGCCAATTCTTCACCGTCGGCCGATAATTTAAAAGAAGCATGAAGTCCTGTATTCATGCCATCGGCCCAAATAAGTTGATACCCGTAAGGCTCGATTGCGTTATTTGTTTTTATTTGCCATTTGTATATGTCGGATATGTTATCGGTAAGGTAGTAATTGTTTAACGATACAGTTTCATTTGAACCATTGTATATCTCAACCCAGTCGGCACTTTCGTTATAATCGGGGTCGATTAAAACTCCGGTGTTCGAGGCCATAAACTCATTAATTACAATTTGGGCTTTAAGTGGATGCTGTATTATTGTTAAAGATAGGAGAGGTAAAAGAACAAGCGAAATTTGCATTGATTTTTTCATAAATAATTCTCTAATTCAATCATTAATTGTACCGTTCACAAAATAAAGGTTTTTTTTTAAGAATCAACATAAATAAAGATAATAAAGTATGTTTTTACAGAAATTTATTTCTGTAAAAATTTTCTGGGTTCAATCAGCTATTCGACGAAGTAGTTGCCGGACAAAACCATGATCCCGAAAAAGTAGCATTGTATAAAAAAGCCGCCATCGAACGTTCGTTTGGCACTTTAAAACTGCCGTTTAATGACCTTCTTAAGGTTGAAAACATTTAAAATGCCAGAATGGGTATGCATGTAAAGCAATAAATAACTGCTATTATTAGGCATTTTACGCTGATATTTCATAAATTTATTTCTGAACCAATATTCAAGCACCATGAATTCAAGAAATACCTTTCTACTCATTTTATTAATCATTGTCTTTAACAACCTTTTTTCACAGATTCCATCATACTACGATTCACGTAATCACAACTGGGTCAGCCCGGTAAAAAATCAGGGAGATTGTGGCTCATGCTGGGCATTTGCGAGCTGCGCAGCCATTGAATCATCGCTGTTGAAGCAAGGTTATGTCTCTTACGATTTATCGGAAGATAACCTTATCGATTGCCATGCATTTGATCAAGCTCCGTGCGAATGGGGAAACTATTACATGACACATTCACTAATTGCCTCACATAAAGCCATTCTGCAGGAAAAAGATGCTCCATACAATCCGAATACGATTAGTTGCCCTATGAACAATCGATTTCCTCCGAGCCTTCCTTTTTACATAGAAGAAATGCAGTTTGTGCCGGCTGATGAGATAGAAATAAAACGATCGGTTATGGCGTATGGTGCTGTTGCATCTGCTATGTATTTTAATATGGAGAACTACAGTTCGTCAAGTTACAAATACTATGATAATTCGATTGATGAGTCTGATTATCCGCATTGCGTTACTATTGTTGGCTGGAACGATACACTAACATTTAATGGAGCAACCGGCAAAGGAGGCTGGATCATTAAAGACTCCTACGGTACAAACTGGGCAAATAATGGATATTTCTATTGTTCTTACCACGATGCAGGAATTCTATCCGAAAATGTAGTATTTCCAAGTTTTTCTGAACTTCCGCCTTCTGTAAATAAAACGATAGTATATGATCATGATGAGTTTGGCTGGGTTAATAATTACGGATTCTCCTCGAATGAAGCTTTTGCTCTTGTAAAATACACCATAAGACCTCTCAGCTCATCAATAGGTGCACAGCAAATAAAACGTATTGGCACCTGGGCCGTTGAAGATAATTCATCAATTGAATATTCACTTTATCGGACAAAAAATGGTAATTCATTAGAAAACCCCATAACCAGTGGTTCTATAAATTGCGAAAATAAAGGTTTTTACACTATTCCCTTGAACGTACCCAGCGATACCTTGTTTTCTGATATTTACATAAAAATTAAATACACATGCCCCAATGGAATATCAAAACCAATTCCTGTTGAAGAGAAAGAAGAAGACCATACTACAGCTTTTTCTCCATCAACAGATGCTTGTTGGATCAGTAGCGACGGGCAATCATGGAAAAAAACAGGTTCAGGAACTTCTTACAATTTCGATTTATGCATCAAGATGTACACCGAAGCAGCACCAATTGCTGAAATAAATGATTTTAATCAAGAAATATGTCAGAATGAAATCATTGATTTGTCTGCGAATATTGTAATGGTTGACAGCCAAAAATGGTATGTTAATAACACGTTAGTTTCTACAGAATCTGAACTAAATCATCTTTGTATGCAACCGGGTGAAACAACCATTTCGCTAAAAGTCTGGCTGGGGCATAACTCAGATTCAACTTCAAAAACACTTATGGTGAACGATGTACCTGGGAAACCTGTTATCACACAAAATGGCAACACACTTGAGAGCTCAACCGCAACATCATACCAGTGGCTTTTTAATGACATGAATCCAATAAGCGATCAAGTGTCACAATCATTTATGCCTCAGACGGAGGGCGATTATATCGTGAAAGTTGGAAATAGCTTTTCGTGCTTTAATTATTCCGATCCTTTTCCTTTTTATTTTGTTGGAATTTTATCACAACAAGAGCATACAGATTTTAAAATATTTCCTTCACCAGCTACTTCATTCATCAATGTTGAGTTTCCTCATGATAATAATTCTACAGAATACTGCATATCATTTTATTCATCTGATGGAAGTTGCATCCTGCGTAAAAATATTACGAATAAACAAATGAACACGATTGATGTAAGACACCTAAAAAAAGGAATCTATGCAGCAACCTTAACCATTGACAATGTGATAATTGGAGCCACCTCGTTCAAAATTAAATAAACTTTTGCCTTCAATAAATAATGGAATAATTAATAGTGTTAACAAATGTTAAAACGAAAATGAGATGAAAAATCAGTCGTTGCTTTCGCCCAAAAAAACTAGGCGAAGAAAAAGCACTCAATTACATTGCTTCGTTTGTACCGTTTTTGTTAAACGAAAACTACGAACACATTTTAAACTAGGGATTAATAAACACAGATAGTGCAGTTTTTTTATTACCCCGCCTTTTGAAGGGCGGGGTTTTTAATGCTTTTTTGTTTAATAAAGTATTGGCATTACTTTGGGTTCGCTAAGCAGTATTCCCGGACGTTCGGTTTTGATTTTCCCGATAGCTGTTTCAATTTGTTCGAGCTGACAAGGCATTGTAGCAACCGAAAAAGTAGCTTTTTCGCCATTGTGCCGGTTGTGGCTAACGGTGTCGATGTTGATGTTGCGTGAGCCGATAGCTGTGGTAATAAAACCAGTAGTGCCGGGTAAATCGGCTGTGTGAAAGGTGATTAAATATGGAAAAACAAACTTGCTTGCATCGGCAACAAAGTTCACTGTTTGGCGTGCTGCTGTGTTTCTCATTTTTTTGCCATAACGGGCAATAAATACAATGTCAGAAACAATCGACATGGCCGTTTCGCTTGAGCCGGCTCCTTTACCAACTAATATGTGTTTGCCCGAGTACTTGGTGTTCACCCTTACTGCGTTGGTGGCACCATTAACGCCCGAAAGGAAGTTGCTGTTTTTAACCATCATGGGTTTTACCGTAGCAAAAATATCACCGTTAATTTTTTTAGCGTAGCAAATAAGTTTGATTTTAGCATCAATCTCATTGGCAAATTCGATGTCTTCTTTCTTAATATTTTCGATACCGGTTATCGATAAATCATTCATCGAAACATCAATTCCGTAGGCCAGTTTTATAAGCAGAATAATTTTATGACCTGCATCGCCTCCGTTGATGTCGAGTGCCGGATCGGCTTCAGCATAGCCACTTTCCTGTGCAAGCTGTAGTGCATTTTTGAAACCAAGACCTTCGTTTTGCATGCGGCTCAGGATGTAGTTACTGGTGCCATTCATGATTCCCGAAATGGATAAAATTTTATCGCCGGTAAAATTTTCTTTTATGGTTTTTACAATAGGAATAGCACCACATACGGCAGCTTCAAAACCAATTTTAACACCTTTCTTTTCGGCTGTTTCGAAAATATCGGTACCTCGTTCGGCCAAAAGTGCTTTGTTTGCCGTTACCAGATGTTTACCTGAGGTTACCACATTGAGGCAAATGTTGTGTATAAAATCACTTGTGCCGCCAATGGTCTCGATGACCAGGTCGATTTCTTCGGAGGAAATGATTTCGTCAATAGCCTCCGAAGCTTCAACAACTGAAAGCTTTTTGCCACCTCCGTAAAATAAATCGAGAGGAAGCTTAAAACGTTCAGAAGCCACTTCCGGATTAATTTCAACAATGGTTTTAAGTACAATCTCAGAATCCGACCTTTCGGCCAGTTCTTTGTTCATTTCGCGGATAATGGTTGCTACTCCGCCCCCAACGGTACCACATCCTAATATTGCAACATTCATTTTGTTCATTAGTTTTACTTTTATGATGCCGAATATAATAAAAAATGAATGTTTGCTGTCAGTTTCGCTGTTTAATACGTATTTAAGTTAGAGTTTTTAAGTGTTTTTCTTTAGGCGTCATTAAATAATCTGAATAATTGTGTGCACATCAAAGTATATTATTAAAAGTCTTTTTGACGTTTTTAAACATTTCTATTCCATTCGTAACAACAAAACGAACGTTCGTCAACCCAAAACAGCCATTCGTAAAAATCAACATAGATTTCTTGATTTCGTTGGTATTCAGTCATATATTTGCAGTCATAAAGCATTAAACAAATTTTTAAACTTATAGACTATGATCTCAGTTTTAATAGCATTTGGAATATTTTTAATAGCTGTGGGAGTTGCATTTTACAATGAATCAAAAAAGTCTAAACAGACTCGATAACATCATACTCCCTTTTAACAGTTATTTATAATACATCATCTTGAATTTTTTCATTATTTGTGCATGAAAAACCTCTCAATACGGAGGTTTTTTTTTGCTTCAATATCACAAAAGATCGTTAGATTTCTGACACAAGACAATGGACTTTATGAAGTGAACCTTAAAATCTGTATTTTTGCTGGTAATCGTTCACTTTACAATATCAGAAAATGATTGTATTTCCAAATGCCAAAATCAATATCGGGTTAAATATCCTGAACAAACGTCCTGATAACTTTCATAATATCGAATCGCTTTTTTATCCTGTTCAATTGTGCGATATACTTGAGTTAACCGAAGCTTCTGATTTTTCGTTTTCGCATAGTGGAATTTCATTTGAAAGCGATGCAGAAAACAACTTGGTAGTAAAAGCATACCGGATGATGCAGGAAAGGTTTCGTTTGCCCGATGTGCATATTCATTTGCATAAGCAAATACCGGTTGGCGCCGGTCTTGGGGGTGGCTCGTCCGATGCTGCTTTTATGCTGAACCTTTTGAACGATTATTTTAGATTGAAGCTTAACAATACCCAGCTTCGTGAATTTGCGCTTACGTTGGGCAGCGATTGCCCGTTTTTTATCGAAAACCGGCCAATGATTGCACAAGGCCGGGGCGAAATACTCAATGGATGCAACATTAACCTGGTGGGGTGGCATCTTTTATTGGTAAAGCCCGATGTTTTTGTTTCAACAGCCGAAGCTTATGCCGGTGTAAAGCCTGTAGTAAGGTCCGAAAAACTTTCAGATATGCTCCAACAGCCTGTTCGTACATGGAAAATGAAAGTGTTAAACCAGTTTGAAAAGCATGTTTTTGAGCTTCATCCTGATATTAAGGCAATAAAAGATAAAATGTACGAAAGCGGAGCCGAATATGCTTCAATGTCGGGTAGCGGTTCATCTGTTTTCGGACTGTTCCGTACTAAACCTGAAAATATTGAAGAAATGTATGCCGGATGTTTTGTTCATTCAGAGGTGCTGCGGTAACAGATTTTTGCAGCAATCATAAGTACTCAAACTGGTTTAACCCGAAGATTTTTACCCGACAGATAAAGAATAAACGGTGAGTTTGCATTATTAATTAGCATTGGAAGAAGCTGAAATTTTGTATTTAACCACCATGCAAACAACGATAAATCATTTGTGTAAGTTTTTTCCGGCTCTACTATAATGTACTTTGGACTATACCCTAAACCTAAACCAATATGAAATAATTCATTCACTTGATAGTTTGTTGTAATGCCTAATCTTGGAAAGTAACTTTCAAATTCATATGCACCATCATGAATGGTTTTATGAAAAGTAGAATACCCGGCAGCAACATTCCACCTTTTTTCAGATGTGTTTTGAGCTGACATTTCAACAGAATTAAATGACAGGATAAATAAAATAGCGGATAGAATTACTGTAATTTTTCTCATTATTAAATTATTTAAGAGGGTTAAAAAGCAATGAGAAAACAAGAATTGTACCGTACTGCTTTTCCTGTTTTCCGCACTTATCTGCATATTTCGTATAACTATCAGGTAATCAATTGTTGTTATTGTGAACATGGGTGTTGCAATGCTAAAAGAAGGTGTTAATATTCTAACTGCCTCAAGACGGCAGGGCTCTTCATCCCGATGGTTTTCGGGACGAAGCAAAAAGATCAAGGCTCCCAAATAAATCTCATTTTCATTTTCACAAAACCTAAGTGCGGCCGGGTGATCTTCGAGCCATCCCGATAGCTATCCGGGACAGCTTCCCGGTCTTACTAAGGTTTTATTTCAATTCAAATGAAATTTATTTGTAGGCCACAGCACAGTTCAAAGTTGAAATCCATTGAAGTTTAGTCTGGCTTAGCAGGGCGTTTACGTTTAAAGATTTTGAATAAATCACAATGTTAAATATTGATAACATGCGATTTACGTCACAATATTCGTTCTGCGATAAAAAGCTGCATTCAAAATCTTTCCCACCTGCATCGCCAGACTTGGCATTTTCGAAAGCGGGTGGGGCTTATTTTTGACTAGTCCGCGATAGCTATTGGGATTTTACTGAGTTTTTTGTATCAAGACAAAAAAGTCTGTGGGGTTTGGGGCAAAGCCCCATTAAACCCGATGTAGGATAATACAAAACTTTTTCAATATCTAGGGTGTTGCAAAGCTGAAAACAGGAGAAACACAAAAATTGTACCGTACCGCTTGTTGTTATTATTAATTCGTCACGAATATTCGGGCTAAATATAAATAGTTCATAACACTTTTTAATGAAAACTGCCTATTTCAATAATATATTAGCCGACCTCAAATATTGATTCATTTCCATAACCGATTTCGCCATAGATACAATAAAAAAAAGGCCCGAAGGCCTTTCTTATTGTATCTCAATCATTAAGTGTAATTTTTTTATCACTTCGTCGGGTTGTACATATACTTTTTTGATTTTGCCGTCGAAAGGCATGGTTATCTGGTTTTGCATTTTCATGGCTTCCAGAATAAGTAACGTTTCTCCTTTTTTTACACTATGGCCGGGTTTCACATATACATCGAGTATGGTCCCCGGAATTATAGCATATATTTTTTTTGGATTGGGTACACTCCAATTTTTTCGCTCTTTAAATTTTTTGGTCAGCCCAGTTTTGTACAAACCGCTGCTTATCGAAAGCGTTGGATATTCGCCGTAATCCTTTTCGTCAGTATGATCCATATCAGTAGTGGTTTAAAATGGTGGAATTCCGTGTTTTTTGCGTGGCATCGATACCGATTTGTTTTCGGCAACACTAAGTGCGTGAAGCAACATCGACCGGGTTTCGGTCGGTTCAATTACTTCGTCGATATATCCTTGTGCCGCTGCTACGAACGGATTTGCAAATTTTTCTTTGTACTCTTCAATTTTTTGTTTGCGCATGGCTTCGGGGTTGCTGGCTTCCTGTATTTCTTTACGGAATACAATATTGGCAGCACCCTCGGGTCCCATAACTGCAATTTCGGCTGTAGGCCATGCAAATACAAAGTCAGCCCGTAAGTGGCGTGAGTTCATCGCTATGTAACCTCCACCATAAGCCTTGCGGATAATCACTGTAATTTTAGGTACAGTAGCTTCGCTGTAAGCATATAAAATTTTTGCACCATGTCGAATTACACCCATGTGTTCCTGGTCAACACCAGGCAGGTAGCCCGGCATGTCTTCAAGTGTAATAATCGGTATATTGAACGAATCGCAGTAGCGGATAAAACGTGCCGCCTTGTCAGAACTGTCGCAATCGAGTACCCCGGCAAGGTATTTAGGCTGGTTGGCTACAAATCCACAGGTTTGTCCATCGAGGCGTCCGAAACCAATGACAATATTGGGGGCATACAGCTCCATTATTTCGAAAAACTCCGAGTCGTCGGCAATCGAGCGTATTACATCTTTTATATCGTAGGGCAGACGTGCGTTTTCGGGAACAATCTCTTCGATATTGTATTCCTTGCGAGGTTCTTTTGTTTCAACACGTTTTGCTTTTTCGGTATTGCTGCGCGGTATAAGCTCAATTAGTTTTTTAATCTGGTCGAAGCATTCCTGTTCATTTTTGGCATAAAAGTGTGCATTACCTGCGGTTTCGCAATGAACGCGTGCGCCGCCCAATTCTTCCATCGAAATTTCTTCGCCCAAAACTGTTTTTATCACACTTGGGCCGGTAATAAACATTTTCGAGATGTTTTCAACCACAAAAACGAAGTCTGTTAATGCCGGGGAATATACGGCGCCACCGGCACAAGGGCCAAGTATAACCGAAAGCTGTGGTATTACGCCCGAAGCGAGTGTATTTCTGAAAAATATTTCGCCATAACCGGCCAGCGAGTTAACGCCCTCCTGGATACGTGCACCGCCCGAGTCGTTGATTCCAATTAGCGGAACCCTCATTTTTAAGGCGTGATCCATAATTTTAGTTATTTTGCGGGCATGCATCAGCCCAAGCGAACCACCTGCAACGGTAAAATCCTGGGCGTAAATACATATAGGCGAACCATGAATGGTGCCGGTTCCGGTAATTACACCATCGCCGTGCAGTATTTTTTTCTCCATGTTGAAATCGCGTGCCAGATGCGATACAAACATATCATATTCGTGAAACGAGTTTTCGTCGAGGATAGCAAGTATGCGCTCGCGGGCAGTAAGTTTACCCATTGCAGCCTGCTTTTCGATGGCTTTATCGCCACCCCCTTTTTGAACTTCGATTTTACGTTCACGAAGTTCCTGAATGTTTCTTTTTAGTGACATAAGATTAATATTTGTATAACCTTCCTTATTTATACGAAATCCGATTTTAATAAGGTTAAAATTTTCGGAGGTCAAAGTTACAAACTTTCACACTATGCCATGAACGTTAAAGCAACTATGTGTTTTATGTTAACTGGGGCGTTTGTGTTAAAGCTTTAAAAAACAGAGTTTAATGAATCTTTAGATGGGTTTCTGAATTATTAAAGAAATGAACATTTGCATCAGATGTTCATAAAAATTTATCGCGAAGCCCATCGGTAGAGGACGAAGCCTATGGCTGCAAACAAAATATTAGGCAACCACATAGCCAGGAATGGAGCCATGCTTCCGCTTATGGCAAATATTTTTGTAACCTGCTGGAACATAATATATGAAAAGGCCAGTAACAATCCCAGTCCAAGGTGTAAACCCAATCCGCCCCTGATTTTACGCGATGCCAGTGAGGCTCCGATAAGCGTGAGGATGAACGAAGAGAAAGCAATGGCTGCACGCCGGTGGCGTTCAACGGAATATTGCTCTATGGTGTCGATACCGCGCATTTTTTGCAATTCGATAAAATCAATCAGTTCAAAGAGATTCATCGATTCCATGTCGTCCTTTGTAGAAATAAAGTCGGATGGTTTCATCGCAAGGGTGGTGTCAGCCTTTGCTCCGTGTGTCAGAATTTCTTCATAACCATTAATATCGCGAATAGTATAGTTGGTTATTGTCCATGTTTTCTTTTCACGATCCCAACGAATGTAATCTGACGATAATTTTGAAACCAGCTTATCGTCTTTAAATTTTTCGATGGTAAACTTACGTCCATAGTCGTTTCTTGAATCGTAACGTTCCATGTAAATGTAAATATTGGGTTCAAGCTGAATGTGAATGTTTTTATCTCTGTTAACGGGAGGCGATTTCACATAGGTATATTTAAAATTATTCATTTCGAGGTTGGCCGGAGGAATGATAAAGTTGGCCAGTGCATATGAAAAAATTGCAATAACACCTGCTGAAATCATGTATGGGCGAAGCATCCGTTTGAAGCTGATGCCACTGCTCAGAATAGCAATTATTTCGGAGTTAAAAGCAAGCTTCGATGTAAAGAAAATAACGGCAATAAAGGTGAACAACCCGCTGAAAAGATTGGCGAAGTAAGGAATGAAGTTCATGTAATAATCAAAAACGATAGCTCTGAACGGTGCTTCATTTTCGATGAAGTCGTCAACTTTTTCACTAATGTCGAAAACTACACTGATACCAATAATTAATGCAATGGCATAGAAAAAGGTGCCAAGGAATTTTTGTATAATGTAAAGATCAATCTTCTTTAACGGTTGAAATCGCATAACTATTCAGTTTAGAGCCTGACAGACAATTGTTTTACCATCTCTTCTTTCCAGGTTTTAAAAGTATCATTTTTTATTTGAATGCGGGCTTCTTGCGTAAGCCACACATAAAATGCCAGGTTGTGAATGCTGGCAATTTGTGCGCCAAGCATTTCCTTCGAAATAATTAAATGCCTCAGGTACGCCCTGCTGTACTGATGATCGACATATGAAGTGCCATCGGGGTCAACCGGTGTAAAATCGCTTTCCCATTTTTTATTTCGTATGTTGATAATGCCTTTTTTTGTGAAAAGCATGCCGTTACGTCCGTTCCGGGTCGGCATCACACAATCAAACATATCAACGCCACGGTCGATAGCTTCAAGAATATTTACCGGAGTGCCAACTCCCATCAGGTAGCGGGGCTTGTTCTCTGGCAGTATGGCGTTTACCACTTCGATCATGGCATACATGTCTTCTTCTTTTTCGCCCACGGCCAGTCCGCCAATGGCATATCCGTCGGCATTGTATGTGCTTACCTGTTGTGCAGCCAGTTTGCGCAAATCGGGATAAACGCATCCCTGAACAATGGGGAAAAGTGATTGTTCGTGACCATAAAGTGGCTGTGTTTTATCAAGCTGAACAAAGCATCTTTCGAGCCAGCGTTGTGTCAGTTCCAGCGATTTTTTTGCATAGGCATAATCGGCATCACCAGGGGTACATTCGTCGAAAGCCATAATGATATCTGCACCAATGGAGCGTTGAATGTTCATCGAGTTTTCGGGGCTGAACAAATGATACGAGCCATCGATATGCGACTGAAAGTGTACACCTTCTTCGGTAAGTTTTCGAATGTCGCCCAACGAAAAAACCTGGAAACCGCCACTGTCGGTCAAAATGGGTTTGTCCCAGCCATTAAACTTGTGCAGTCCGCCGGCAGCTTCCATAATGGGCATTCCGGGTCGCAAGTACAGGTGATAGGTGTTCCCAAGAATAATCTGAGCTTTGATATCATCTTTTAATTCTTTTACATGCACACCTTTTACCGAGCCTGCTGTGCCAACCGGCATAAAAATTGGTGTGCTGATATTCCCGTGAGGCGTTTCAAGTGTGCCTGCACGAGCTGCCGAATTCTCAGATGTGTGTTCTAATGTATATTGCATCAATTTATTTTAAACGCACAAAATTATAAATAATTACCTTTTATTGGCCTATTGAAATAATTTCTCATCATGGTCAAGCATTAAACATGCCAGATTGAGAATATTTTGTAAATTAATCGCCATAACAACACACCCGATGGTAAGCAATCAACTCAAAGCAGAACGCAGCAATGCAGATGAAGACCAATTGCTGGTAAAAGAGGCAATTAAAGGCGACGAGCAGGCTTTTGCCCGCTTACTGCTTCGGTATAAAGATTCGATTTATTACCTGATATTGAAAATGGTAAATAATAAAAACGATGCCGAAGATTTAACGTTGGAAGCCTTCGGGAAAGCTTTTTCAAACCTGAATCTTTATTCATTCGATTATGCGTTCAGTACCTGGCTTTACCGTATTGCCCGAAACAATTGCATCGATTTTTTGCGCAGGAAAAAAGGCGTTCATTATTCGATTGATATGAATACGGACGATGAAAACGAGGGCAATGGGTTGCATTTGAAATCGCCATTACCTGACCCTGAGCAACATCTTATAATAAAACAACGC
This sequence comes from Prolixibacteraceae bacterium, assembly GCA_027858715.1. GTDB lineage: Bacteria > Bacteroidota > Bacteroidia > Bacteroidales > Prolixibacteraceae > Roseimarinus. Next base: position 4,274 of record JAQICD010000191.1, on the reverse strand, counting down.
AGCTTGGTGCTACACCATTTTATTACTAAGCTAACGCCCCACTATAAATATCTGATTGAGTTGCGATATTTCAGGGAATTTTCGTACGAAGAAATTGCAAAAAAGTTAGATTTGCCACTTGGTACGGTAAAAGTGCAGCTTTTTAGGGCGCGTAACCGTTTGTATGAACTCATTGGCGAAGCTGATATAAAAGAGTAGAAAGTGGATGTTATTCTGAAATATTTCAAAGAGCTGACACCCCGGCAGATTGAGCAATTTGAAATGCTGGAGCCGTTGTACAACGAATGGAACTCGAAAATAAATGTGGTGTCGCGAAAAGATATCGACGCTCTTTATATGCGTCATGTACTTCACTCGCTGGCTATAGCACACGTAATCCATTTTAAGCCTGGTACACGCATTCTTGATGTTGGTTGTGGGGGCGGCTTCCCGGGTATTCCGCTGGCCATTTTATTTCCCGGGGTGCAGTTTACACTGATCGATTCAATAGGGAAAAAAATTAAAGTAGTGAACGAAGTTGCCAAAACACTTGGTCTGTCAAATGTTGAAGGCATCCAGAAACGTGCTGAAAAACTCGACAACCGGTATCATTTTATTGTGAGCCGTGCTGTTGCTGCCTTTCCTAAATTTGTTGCTTTAACCCGTAAACTTATCGAGAAGAAACAGTTTAACGATTTGAACAACGGGATAATTTATCTTAAAGGTGGTGAATTTTCAGATGAAACAGCATTGTATAGCAGCCGCATTAAAATATATAACATACCTGATTTTTTCGAGGAGGAATTTTTCGAAACAAAAAAAATTATTTATTTGCCCTTATAAACACCATTTGGCATCGTTTTTTGTATTTCTCCTGAATTTTTTAGGCGAAAAATTTCATTCAACAGAAAAAACCGTTATTTTTGCACTCCGTTTTTCGGGGATTTATGATGATTAAAGTCTCGAAATACAAAAAAGTCAGCGATTTAAGCTGCGTAAGATAATTTTTTGTTGAATAAGCTAATTACGGGGTAGCCTGTAAATAAAAAATCAAATACGATGAAAAGGACATTTCAACCTTCGAACAGGAAAAGAAAAAATAAACACGGCTTTCGCGATAGAATGTCAACCGTTAATGGTCGCAAAGTTGTAAAAGCACGACGTGCTAAGGGAAGAAAAAAATTAACTGTTTCTAACGAACCACGTCACAAGCGTTAATAAGAGATAATAACTTTTTCATAACACTAACAAGGCGAAGGACTACTGTTCTTTGCCTTGTTGTGTTTGTGTATGTTTTATCCGACAGTTTTTAATGTTAATGTGATCTTATAAAATCGGTTAAGTACTTGAAAAAATTGCTGACCAAATTCGACAATTGAGTAGGTTTTACCAACCTGTTTTGCACCCCGAAGCAACAAAGGTTTATTTGATTGAAGTAACTTGTATTTCTCTATCGGGTTTTGATCGTGACAGTTGCTTTTTGTATTCCCTCCGATTCTGCTATTACTTTGAAAGAACCTGCCTTGCCGGGTTTGCTACGTACAATAACCAATGCCAGCCCGTTAAAGGCATTGCGCTCGTGCGACGGAAAAGCGCGCATGTCGGTTTGGTTGCCATTGTCGGTGGCCACAATTTCGCCGGGCTCTTCAATACTGAACTCGATTAAATTGTTCGAGCGGGGCACCAACAAACCTTCGGCATCCGAAACCTGTACGGTAATGAAAGAAAGGTCTTTGCCATCGGAAGCGATTTCGCCACGGTCGGCACTTGCAGTAAGTTGGCTGGCATCGCCGGTGGTTTTCACCACTTTTTCGGCCCAAACTTTGCCATTTTTGTAGGCAACAGCTTTTAGTTCGCCGGCTTGGTAAAGCACATCGTCCCAACGCAACCGGTATTCGTATTTGCCTTTCGTCTTTTTACCCAGTGAATTGCCGTTTAGGAAAAGCTCTACTTCGTCGCCCGAGGTAAACACGTGCACCGGTGTAACTTCGCCCACACGTTCGGGCCAGTTCCAATGCGGAAGGATGTGTGCCATGGGCGTGTCGGGACTCCAGTGCGACTGGTAAAGATAAAAACGATCTTTAGGGAAACCGGCCAGATCGATAATGCCATTGTACGAGCTGCGTGCCTGGTAGTAAGGCGTAGGTTCACCAAGGTAATCCCAGCCTGTCCATACAAATTCGCCGGCAACAAAGGGGTGGCGAGCTATCATACTAAAAACTTTGTCGGCCGACGAGCCAAAATCTACTGCATACAGCTCGTACGAACTTACATGGGCTGCTTCTGAATCGCCACCACGGCCATCGCGGGTAATGGAGCTAATGGCATCGGTAACCGGGAAAGTGTAAAAACCGCGGCTGCTAAATGCCGAAGCGGTTTCGCTGCTCAAAATAATTTTATCGGGGTAGGTTTCGTGGAAAGGAATGTATTGCGGGGCAGTGCGTATGCGGTTAGTTCCTTCAAACATAGGATCCTGACGGATGCCTTCGCCCTGATAGTTCAAGCCAATCACATCGGGTACTTTTGGCAGTTCCATGTGGGGTTTTGCAAAGTTCATTGACAGCGTGGTGGGGCGTGTGGGGTCTTCCTCCTTCACAATATCGTTCAGGCGTTGTGCCACGGCTGCACCAGCCTCGCCAGTGTATTGCTCGCCTACTTCGTTGCCGTAACTCCACATAATAATGGACGGATGGTTGCGGTCGCGGCGGATGAATGCACGGGTGTCGGGCTCCGACCATTCGGGAAAAATTAGGTGAAAATCGTGGTCGGTTTTTTTCCTTTCCCACGAGTCAAAAATCTCGTCAATTACCAGAAATCCCATTTTATCTGTTAGTTTGAGTAACTCGGGCGCAGGCGGATTGTGCGCCATACGAATGGCGTTGCAGCCCATCTTGCGCAAAATTTCTAGTTGCCGTTCGGCAGCACGAACATTGAAAGCAGCACCTAGTGCACCCAAATCGTGGTGCTGGTTTACCCCTTTAAGTTGAATGTGTTCTCCATTCACAAAAATGCCTTTGTCGGGGTCAAACTCTACTTTGCGTATTCCGAAGGTTGTTTTGTAGTTGTCAATTACTTTTCCGTTTTGTTTTAAGGTTGTTACAGCTATATAGCGGGTAGGTTGCTGAGTAGGCAGCGGTTCCCATAAACGAGGGTTTTTAATTTGTGTCGAAGCCTTAATTTTTGCTTTGCTTTCGGCAGCAACGTTTGCTTTTTGCGAAGCGAATTGTGTCACAACATTGCCGCTTATCTCATCATTTTCGTTTAAGGCAAATATTTCGGTAAGTGCTTCTACTTCGACACTTTCATCTGTTTTATTATCAATATTGATTTCGATATTCACTTTTGCCGATTGCTCCGACACATTGTCGGTAGTGATGTAGGTGCCCCAATGGGCAATGTGTACCGGGTTGGTTTTCACCAGCCATACATTGCGGTACAATCCGGCACCGGGATACCAGCGGGCTGAATAATTGGGATTATCGACACGAATGGCCAACTGGTTTTCGCCACCAAAATTCAGATAGGGAGTTAAGTCGAGTCGCCACGAGTTGTAGCCGTAAGGCCAGCCACCTACCAGGTATCCGTTGAGCCACACCATGGCATACGACATAGCACCGTCAACATCGAGGTAAATCATTTTGCTGGCATCGTCAGCAGGTATATCAAGTTTTTTGCGATACCAGCCCACGCCGTTCACCGGCAGGCGACCCATACCACCACTCACTTCGGAGTTCCAACCTTGTTGAAAAGGACCGGCAATGGCCCAATCGTGAGGCAAATCAACCTGTGCCCATTGACTGTCGTCGAAACCGGCTTGCACAAACGGAAAATCGCTGCCGGGGTTTCCTTCGGGACGAATATGCTTATCAGCTTCGTTTTTGATAAAATCGTTTCCAGACGGAAGTATCCAGGGTTTGAGTACCCTTTTTTGCTGCTCAACTTCAACCGCTTCGGTAGGTTTCGAATCGGCATCTTTTATCTCGTTCGGATTTTGTGTTTCAGGCCGTACATCGTAAATAAGGCTGTCGGCATCGGCTGTCGCTTCGTACTTAAAAAAGCTCCATCCTTTGTTAATTGATATGCGTTCGCGGGCTATATCGTTTTGTTTGTCTGAGCATGATATAAAAATAAAGAAGGCAGAAAAGATCGCAATATTTTGTATCAGTTTGCTTTTTGTTGGACTAAAAGAATTATTCAGGTTCATAATTGGTTGATTTAAAGTTTTGTTTAGAAAGGGTATGATAAAGAAAAAAAGCCACTGACAATCAGTGGCTTTTGTAGTCCCGACGGGAATC
>JAQICD010000133.1 GCA_027858715.1 Prolixibacteraceae bacterium | reverse complement strand
AGACTTATAGTCCCGGCAATTCTGAAAACAACAATACGCGGGCCTTTTGCTTCAACTGCTTCTCTGAAACTTCCCGAGCCCTCATCGTTCAGGTTTGTAACACAAAACACCTGTCCACCCCTTCCGCCTACCGAAGCGGCACCATATCCTTCGGCAGAAGGAAAAGCTTTTGTTTGTGCAGCTACTGCTGTAACTAAAAATGACAGCATGATAAATATTGAATATTTTGCCATAATCTATCAAATTAAAAACAGGGAGAACCTAACGCCCCCCCTGTCTCATCCTAAACTTAACTAAACTACTACTATGAATATTAAACTACTACAGATCATATTTTTGAGATTAATAGCCATTTGTACCAAACTCATCAGCATTTGAAATTGCATTCAGGAAACGCAATGGAATAGGACGTTTGGTATGTTTAGCCGGGTCAAACTCGGTAATGTCAGGATTTTTCGACGACAGATAATCCGGCGTAAGTTTTCCTGTTCGCTTCAGATCATACCAACGAAGTTGCTCACCAGCCAGCTCACGTGCTCTTTCTTCCAGCACAAAGTCGATAGACATTTCGCTATCGCTAACAATCATTTCGTTTTCCCTGCTTTTTACTGCTGCACGCTTTCTGATTTCGTTTACATATTTTGCAGCCTTTGCTTTATCGTTATTATAGAGTAACGCAGCTTCGGCAGCTACAAGGTAAATTTCGCCCAAACGAATTATTGGGAAATCACCCATGTGATATTGTTCGTGATAAGCATAATACAGGTTGCTATACTTTTTCATAGACGGATATATTTCTTTACGCTGAGCGTCCTGCAGGTAGTTTCCTGCTGCATCAAACATATCAGAAGGATCATTCACCAAGTAAGGCATCAATGCTTTTTCCGACTCAGGGATATTCCAATTTGGTGTAAAAATTGATAAACTTTTATCAAGGTTTCTGAACCCTTCGAAATTTTTACTATCGTGCCACCCTATACTTGCATAGAAGTTGGCCTCCTTTACATCGGGCTCAGAGCCTTTAGCCACTGAAGTCATAATCAGACCTCCCTCAAGTGATGGATCTTTATCAAATTTATCCACCATATCTTTAGTAATCAAAGCGATTCCACTGGAATAGTATTTAGTTACAAAAGAGTTTACAAACCTGAGATCAGGTGTATCTTCTTTAGGTTCAAATACCGAAGTCAGTAAATATTTTGTAGGCTTAAAATACCTCGAATTGGCACGTCCGTAAACCAAAGTTTTTTCGGTTGTACCCCATGATGCACCTACTGTTTTAAGATCGGCCTGGTAATATTGCCTGGTGCGTCCACGATTCCAGCCTTCGGGGTTTAATGCTGTTTCGTGATCAACTGTTTCGAGAAAGAGGAATTCGGTATTCGATTTATTATTGGCTCCATCCCATAACTTCTCAAAACCCGATTTCTCATCATCGCTTAAATAAAGCGCACACCCGTAGTTTTCCTGGTTCTCGATAATTTCTTCTGCTGCATCAAGTGCCATTTTCGAGTATTTTTCAACTTCGCCAAGACGTGTACGCTGAAGCGCAGCTTTTGAAAGCATTGCATAAGCTGCTTTCTTTGAAGCGCGACCTTTCTCGGCCTGATTCAAAGGAAGGTACTCACATGCATATTCAAGATCGCTGATCAACAGGTCGTAAATGTCAGTTTCTTCTGCACGAGAAGGAGTTGTTTCAGGTCCTGTTTCGATTAAGCACTTTTCGCGCAAAACAACATTACCAAACTGCTCAACCAAATGAAAATAAGCCCAACCCCTAAGGAAACGAGCTTCAGCAATTTTAGCATCTCGCTCTTCCTCAGTAAATTCCTCAACCTCGGAAGCATAATACATTACAGTGTTTGCGAGGTTAATTGTTGAATACAAACCTTGCCATAACACATTAAGCGAGCCGGTAGTAGTATTCAAACTACTATTGTAAAGAATATAACCAGCCTCGTTATTGCTAACATTAGTCCACAGGTCGGTACCCATTTCCATAGGTGCAATACCGTCCATTTTCCCATAAAAGAAATACAAATCGACATAACAGGCATTTAACAAGCCTTCGAAGCCGTCTTTATATTTATAAGCTGTTTCCATTTCGACAACAGCCGGATTGTATTCATCGAGAGTACAAGAAGAGAATATCCCGACAAACAATGCTATAATTAATGTTTTATTGATTATTCGTTTCATATCCGATTTCTTTCAAAATGATTAAAATGACAAATTAACACCAAAAACTACCTGACGATAAAGAGGGAATGAATCGCTTCCTCTTGTCTCAGGATCCATGTTTTCTAACAAATGACTATTGGTAAAAATAAATGGATTGCTTATAGTTCCGTAAACACGCATGTTTTCAACACCAATAAGACTACCCAGATTACGGGGAAGTGTATATCCCAGGGTAATATTTTTGATTTTCAGGAATGAGCCATCAGCAATATTCAAACTACTTAATGCCACATCATTCTTATTTCCAAGAATATTTGGCTGCGGATAATCGTTCGTAGGATTATCCGGTGTCCAGTAGTCATAATTTGCAGGCATATTTATTTGTCCATACTTAAACCAGCCAAGCAATTCAGCATCAATAAGCTGTCCCCAGCGCATGGTTGTAAAGATGTTCAGATCAAAATTTTTCCAGTAAAAATTATTCTGGAAACCAAGAATCCAATCGGGTGAGAGAGAACCTAGTATTTGCCTGTCGTCGGGAGAATACTCGTGAACACCGCCATCGCTGTTTCCATCTTCGTCGTTTTTTTCAACGGTTTCGATTTTGATTTGACCGGGCTCACGACCATAAAGCGCAGCCTCTTCAGCCTCATCGGTTTGCCAGATTCCCAGTTTTTTGTATCCATATAAAGTGTTTTTTGGATGCCCCAGGAACAAATTCAATGCTATAAGATCTTGTTCTTCGATATTACTACCCAAATCGATTGATCTTACCTCTTCTTTATTAAAGGCAAAGGTCAGTGTTGAATTCCACTTAAACTCTCCACGATCGATATTGCGTGTTATCAAAGTAGCTTCTACTCCACGGTTATTCATCTCGGCAATGTTCGACATTACATTGTAAGTAGCTTTTGGCGAAAATGCACCAACATATGAAGGTAGTGGGCGATTGTATATTACATCGCGAGTGTCGGTATTATAAAATTCGAGAGCCAGTTCAACGCGATTATTGTATAGTCCAAGATCAATACCGATGTTTGTATTGTATGACTTTTCCCAATTCAAGAATTGATTACCGATAGCCTGGGTAGGAATATACAATGGCACCTGCGATGAACCTAAAGTAAGATTATAAGGCGAGCTTGTAACCATTGTTGAAGTTACATAAGGTGCAATATTTGCATTACCGGTAACCCCGTAACCCACACGCAACTTAAAATTACTAAGCCACCCATTTGTATCTTCCATAAATGACTCATCAGAAATACGCCAGGCAATGGCACCGGCGGGGAATACATCCCACTTATTTGCAAGCTGTGATGCACCGTCCCAACGATTTGATAAAGTGAGCAGGTATTTTCCTTTATAGTTGTAATTTGCCCTTACAGCAAACGATAGTTTCTTTGTATGCGAATACGATGAATATACACTAGGATTATTCCCGGCATTCATATTATAAAAAATAAACTCATCATAATCGAATCCTTCGTTATAAGCCGATCCCGATTCATTTTGCGAATTTGTCCACGATGAAATACCTGTAAGCGTTAAATCATGGTCATCGTTAATATCGAATTCATAATTTAAAATATTATCCCATGTATAAGAATAACTCAAGCTGGTATTGTATTGTGCCGATTTGATTGAGGCGCCACTACCCGCAAGTTTCATATAAGTAAATTCGTTTTCGAATACACCTGTTCGATTTGTATATAGTGAAGTTCCCAATATCGATTTGTAAGAAAATCCTTTAAAAGGTGTAAGTTGGATATAAGGATTAGCAGTAATACGTATTTGCTTTGAGTTATTCACATAAACTCCTTCAACATCATCAGCTATCAGACTAACAGTTGAGTGTCCGTCGATAGGCTCACGGTTAATATTACCATCTTCATCATAAACATCGCCCAACGGAATAGTTCCGAAAGTTTTATTTATACGACTGTTTCTCTGATTGCGATCGCGCCAGCTTAAACTGGTTTGAACACCGGCCTCGACCCATTGGCTAAACGAATGAGTAACACCGGTACGAAGTGTGATTATATCAACTTTATCGTATTTGTATATACCTTTTTCGGAGTTATACCCCAGAGACATATACCCTCGTGTACTCTCATTTCCACCTCGAACTGAAATATTATGGTTTTGCTGTATCCCGGTTTCGAGAGTCTCTTCCACCCAGTCGATCCACTTATTCTCGGTGATATAAGGGTTTAATTGATCGGGTGACATACTATACGAAGTAAGGAGATCACTTAAGTTAGACGACTCCTCGCCATAAGCAGCCACATATCCTGCTTCGAGATAATCGAACCACTCCTGTCCCATTAATGCACTGGGATATAAAGCAAAACCGTTTATCCCTACATACGAGTCGATATCTACCTGTACTTTTCCTTTTTCGGCCTGTTTGGTAGTTACAATGATCACACCATTAGCGCCTGCCGAACCATAAATAGCGGTAGATGAAGCATCTTTAAGAATCTCTACCGATTCGATATCGTTAGGGTTTAAAGTTGCAATACTTCCAGGAATACCATCAATTACATACATTGGTGAATTGCTTGCATTAAGCGAACGGTTACCACGCAGCAGCACCTCGGGTTCTGACCCTGCACGCCCTGATGTACGGGTAATATCCAATCCAGCCACACGACCTTGAAGCGCTTCCATGACATTTGTTACTGGAGCCATGGTAATCTCTTCACTTTTAACTGAAGATACGGCACCTGTTAAATCTCTGCGTTTTACAGTACCATATCCAATGGCCACGACTTCATCAAGCCCCATTGCTTCTTCTTCAAGTACAATGTCGATTTGAGTTCTATCGCCAATTTCAATTTCCTGCGATTTCATACCAACAAAAGAAAACATCAATGTTTGTGCATCTAGTGGCACATTTATGTTAAAGTTTCCATCAATATCGGTTGTTACACCCATTGTAGTTCCCTTAACAATCACTGTTACGTTAGGCAAAGTTTCACCATCCTGGTTACGAACTGTCCCCGAAATGGTTTTACGTTGCTGCGCCTCGGTCTGCACATCTGCATCGTATTCAGTGCTCGTAGGTTTCTCAGCAGGCGCTACCGTTTCGCCAACAATAATCTGACGATCGTTAATTAAGTAATTGTTTCCGGTTTCGGCAAACAACTGATCGAGGATTTCTTCAACTGTGAGATCATCACCAACAACAGATACAATTTGATTCAAATCGATATTCTGATCCTGGTAGAAAAAAATAAACTCACTTTGAGCTTCAATAGCATGAATTACATCATGTACCGAAGCATGTTCCATTGAAAGTGCAAATTTCTTATTCTGTGAATAAGATTCTACACCGAATGCCATTACGGTAAAAAGCATCAAGACAATAGAAATTTTCATAGTCAGCAAATTTTTCTTGAAGCCTTCGTGCGGGCTTCGCTTGATAATTAGGTTTTTCATAAATTTAAGAATTAAAGTTATTATCTGGCCCTCGGCCTGTCTTAAAATTAGTTTTAATTGATTGTAATACTCTCTGTGTTATCTCATCTGACATCTAAATTTATTTTTAACTCACTGTTTTTGTACACAATACACTCCTGCTTCATTTATTATATCGAGCGAGGATGCAAAGCCAATAATCGACAATACATCTGCTATGTTTTCTTTCAAGTCTAACTTACCCGAGAAAGTAACATCGTCGGTTATATCTTTGTATTTAATTTCTGTGTCGTAGTAACGTTCTAGACTTCGAAAAACATAGCTTACCGAACGTTTATCCAGCACCATATATCCATGAATCCATGAAGTATATTGCTCGGTATTAACTTTTTCCGCTGAAAAATCACCGGTTTCTTTATTGAATAATACTTTTTCACCAGGCCTTACAATCATTTTATCTTTTAACAAACCGCGCTGATTGATAAGCGTTACCTGACCTTTAACCAATACCGTGT
>JAQICD010000108.1 GCA_027858715.1 Prolixibacteraceae bacterium | reverse complement strand
CTTTTTGGATAATCCTGATCTTGCACAAAAGTACAATGATGGTGCCCTGCTTATCATCCGACTAGCCCCGGTCGATTACCATCGTTTTCATTTTCCAGTCAGTGGAAATTTATCTCCATTCAAAAAGATTGAAGGTGACTATTATTCAGTCAACCCCATTGCTTAGCGTAAAAAGGCTGAAATATTCTGTTTAAACAAACGAGAATATACAATTATTTCAAATCCTTTGTTTGGTGATGTTATTATGGCCGAAGTTGGTGCCACCATGGTAGGGAGCATCGAACAAACTTTTAAGGGAAGTTTTGCAAATAAAGGTGAAGAGAAAGGCTACTTTGAATTTGGAGGCTCAACGGTAGTACTGCTGTTTGAAAAAAGTAAAATTCACATTGATGAGGATTTATTGATCAATACAGCAAAAGGATATGAAACTACTGTTAAAATGGGAGAAAGAATTGGTGAGGGAAAATAAAAGAGATATTCAATTAGTTTGAGCCATGAAAATTCAGCCCCTAACTGGTGGATAAATTGAAAAACAAATGAAAACCGGTGTTTGGTTTTGCATATTCCATAAAGGATTTAGTGGTACGCCAGCATCAGTTTTAACTAACGTCGATTTTCAATTCCGCTCATTTTCTTCTGACCAACCCTTCGTTTCGCTTGCTTAACGAAGGGAGAGGTGGGAGTTGTCACATTATAGCCCAATGTAATATAACTTGGGTTAAAAGAAACCATTTCAGGAAATACTGTTTTAATTCTTTTTTTGATTGGCTAAATGATATTTGAGAGATTACGAAACTACAGCTGCATAAATTTCAACATTATAGTGTACTATCTTGGGTTTAGGGAGTGTAAAGTGTTTTAGTAACTTATAAAACCGATTTATCCAGACAGGGCCTGCTGGAAGTCATTAACAAATTTCATCGAAAAATTGATCCGAATCCCAATGCTTTTGGCTTACGAAAAAGTTTCCCTACAAATGGCCTTTTACTCTTGGCGTACACGGTAAGTGAATGAAGAATAGTCGATTGAGTGGCAATTCACTATCAAGTTAAACAAAGGTTGAAGCAGGCTACAACCTTATATAATTTAAACTATTTATAAATGTTTTTAAAATAAGTTTATTTGTCAGTGTTAGGCGTTCGTAATATTTTTATTCCATAATTATCACCACTTTCCCATGTGAGTGTCCTTCACTTAGATAGCTCATTGCATCTGCAGTCTTGTCAAGTGAGTAGCGTTGGTCAATAACTGGTTTGATCTTGCCCTCCTCTAGAAGCTTTGCAAGAAATTCTAAATCATTTTTATTTGCTTTTGCAGATAAAGATCTCATCTTCTTAGAGCCAAATGACATCAACCATCCAAATAAAAGTGATTTGAAAATTTGTGATAAAGAACCACCAATCATTACATATATGCCATTTGGAGTTAAGACTTTTTTATAGGCAGAAAGTGGATAATTACCATTGATTGCTAAAATAAGGTTATACCGCATGTCGCTATTTGTGAAATTCTCTTTTGTGTAATCAATTACATAATCTGCACCGAGAGAACTCGTTTGCTGTACATTCTTTGAACTACATACCCCAGTTACCTCTGCATCGAAATATTTGGCAAGCTGAACTGCAAATGTTCCAACACCGCCAGAACTACCAATAATTAACACTTTTTGTCCTTTTTGAATGATGCCTTTGTCACGTAATGCCTGCAGAGCTGTTGATGCTGCCATAGGTAGTGTAGCTCCTTCTTCAAATAAAATCTTTGCAGGTTTAATTATCAAGGCTTTTTCAGGAGCTGTAACATATTCGGCAAATCCTCCAAATCCAAAACTTGAAAGGTCTCCCATTACTTCATCCCCTGGTTTATAATTGGTGATGTTTTTACCAACAAATTCGACACTACCTGCTATATCGGCTCCAAAAATCTTTCTCTTAGGGATGATCCCCATTTTCATCGAACGATAATCGGCAGCATTTGCCGCAACAGCATGTACTTTTATCAAAACTTCGTTGTCGTTTGGTACAGGCTTGTCGACTTCACAATAGATCAGCTTTTCAGGTGACCCTTTTTTATTAAATATTACTGCTTTCATTTTTTTCATTTCATTCAATGTTCAAGTTCGTATTCAGTTTGTCGGGTAACTCAGGCGGACTGTTCCACCCAGCAATATATAAAAATTCAGGCTAAAATCCTGCACAACTTTCTTTTACGGATATAATTACACCAATATGGGTAAAAGGATTAACCGCCCCTGCAATGAGTTTATGGCGTCTGATTTTGAAAAGGGCAAACATTCTGAGCAGGATTGTTTTTCCGTTGGAAAACTTTCCGAAAGTGAACGGCAACGTTCGCGTGTGCAGTACACCGGCCGGTATCCCGATGTGCATCGCGAGTGGCCCCGAAGCTTGTTCGGGATAAATAGTGAGAGATGCACTGGCGGGGCTACAATCCCGTCAGCCGCCTAATCCTTTAGATTTGCTTTCGTGCATTCAATTCAATATGTTTTTTTTTGAGTTCTTGTCTTTCTTGAACATTTATACCTTTTATTAATAGCCATAGCAATAAAAATACTTCTCCATAAAATGTATACTGAGTAACATTAGTATTAATTGGAAAACTAAATTGAAAAACTAAAT
>JAQICD010000071.1 GCA_027858715.1 Prolixibacteraceae bacterium | reverse complement strand
TAATTCTAAATTTGAGAACGTATGGAACCGCTTCGCTCTCACATGCCCCGATGGCTATCGGGGTTAATCATTGCCTTTGGCGAACTTTTGATTAAAAAAGTTCATGTTCGTTTCATATTTATTGATATATAAATGATTCCAAAAATACTGGTGGTCTAAGATATCAGTTTGAAATTTAACATCTTTTAGTTAAAAAATTCCGACAATAGTGTAACAAATGAATTAATCATCATACTAATATTTAGTCAATTTATAAACAAACCTCAAAATTAATAAGAATGAGTAAATTATTTTTCTATCTGGCTGCAATTCTTGTTGTACTTATTTTTAAAACAGGTATTGCACAAACCGAACTAAACCAGCCTGTTCCTTTAGAACCGGCACTTCGGATCGGTGTTCTTGAAAACGGAATGACCTATTACATAAGTCATAACGAAGAACCCAAAAATAGGGCAAGTTTTTATATTATTCAAAATGTAGGTGCTTTACTCGAAAATGACGATCAGAATGGATTGGCGCATTTTCTTGAACATATGGCATTTAACGGAACTGAAAATTTCGAGGGTAAAGGTATTTTGAATACACTCGAAAAACATGGTGTGGCATTTGGGCGTAATATTAATGCATATACCTCGTTCAGCGAAACAGTTTATAACCTGAGTGAGGTACCAACCACAAACGAAGGTTTGGTTGACACTTGTTTGCTGGTTCTCCACGATTGGTCAGACCGCTTATCGTTGACCGAAGAAGAGATTGACCTCGAACGTGGAGTAATAACAGAAGAGTGGCGCACACGCCGTACAGCTTCGTTTAGGTTGCGCAATCAATGGTTTCCTGTCGTTTTTAAAGGTTCTCAATGGGCTGTTCGCGATGTTATTGGCGACACAACGGTTATTAAATACCACGATACTGAAACACTACGCAACTTTTATCACGACTGGTACCGCACCGATTTGCAGGCGATTGCTATTGTTGGTGATATCGATGTTGATAAGGTAGAAACAAAGGTTAAAGAATTGTTCTCGGGAATCGAGGCTGTTGATAATTCCAAAGAAAGGCCTGATTTTGAAATCCCGGAGCATGACGAAACTTATTTCGTACTGGCAACCGATGACGAGGCATCACAATCGAGTATTAGCATTTATATTTTTGATGAAAATAAAGATGGACAGGATAAAACGTATGGCGATTTTCGCGACATGTATATAAGATCATTGTATAACTCAATGACTGGTCAGCGAATAAGTGAGTTGCTGCAAAAGGGAACTCCTCCATTTATCAACGGCTATACTCAACGTGGTAGTTTTGTGCGCGGATACGATGCATATATGATTGGAGCTACTGCCAACGATGGTGAAGAAGGCAAAGCTCTGGAAGCAATCATGACCGAAACACAACGGGTTAAACAGCATGGGTTTGTTGAAACTGAACTTGAAAGGGCTAAGACCAATCTGTTGACACGGCTTGAGAGTCGTTACAACGAACGCGATAAAATACGAAACGATCAGTTTTGTCGCGAGTATGTTCAGAACTACCTTACCGCATCGCTGGTTCCCGGCATAGAAGAGGAATTTCGCTTTGCCAAAGAAATTTTGCCAACCATAACTGTTGAAGAGGTTTCGGCCAAGGCCAATGAATGGATTATTAAAGAAAACCGGGCTATCGTAATTACTGGCCCTACTGATGCTGAGCATCTTTCGGAAGCCGAAGCAGAAGCCATCATAAACAAGGTTGAAGTTATGGACGTTGAACCCTATGTTGATGGAGCTTCAGGCACGTCTTTGATATCTGAAGAACTCAAGGGTTCGGAGATTGTTTCAGAAAAAAAGCTTACCGAATTCAATGCTGTTGAATGGACACTTGCAAACAACACTAAGGTGGTTTACCGTCATGCCGATTACGAAAAGGATAATGTTTCGCTGATGGCATATAGTAAAGGTGGAAGTTCATTGTGGAACGACGAGTATGTGCCCGATCTTGACATGGCAGCTACATTCGTTAGTTCATATGGAGTAGGCGATTATGATGCTGTAACTCTGCAAAAAATGCTTACAGGGAAAAAGGTTTCACTGAGTCCTTCGTTGGGTTCGCTTACTGAAGGTTTCAGAGGTTCGTCAACGCCAAAAGACTTTGAAACCATGATGCAATTAGCATACCTGTATTTCGAAAAACCACGTTTCGACAAGGAAGCACATAACGCATTAATGTCGCGTTACCTGGCTTATGTGGCTAACATGCAAAAAGATCCGCGCAAAATAATGCAGGATTCGTTGTCGTATATTTTCAACGATTATCATCCACGTGTACGCACATTGGATACAGAATACCTGAATGATGTGGATTTTGAAGATATTCAGAAAATTTACAACGACCGTATTAAAGATGCCGGCGATTTTACCTGGTTTATTGTTGGTAATATCGACGAAGAGACAGCTAAAACCATGGCGCAGAAATATCTCGGATCATTGACCGACAGCGACCGTGAGGAAACCTGGAAAGACCGTGGTGTGAGAGCTCCCGAGGGAAAGGTGATGAAGGAGATTCCAATTGCTTTTACAACACCCAAAACCAATGTTAACGTACGTTTTGTAAACGAGGTAGAATATACACCCAAGAGCAAACTTATGATGAAAGTGCTCGAAGGAATACTCGACTTACGCTACACCGAAACCGTTCGCGAGGAAGAAGGTGGCACATACGGTGTAGGAGTACGTTCAGGAATGGAACAGTACCCCGTAAATGAAGGCACTCTTCGTATGGTGTTTGATTGTGACCCGAAACGTGCTGATGACCTGAAAGCCATTATTTATCGCGAAATTGATAAGATAATAGCTGAAGGACCTACCGATGTTGATTTTGATAAAACTATTAAAAATCTTCTTAAAGATCGGGAACAGGCTCGCGAACACAATAACTTCTGGTTGAATTCGTTATATGGATATTATTTTTCCGGAATCAATAGTGCCACTCCTGAAAATTACGAGGATGTACTTAACGACATGACCAAAAGTGATATACAGAAATTTATCAAAGTATTTATAGCAGATGCTGATATTACCGATGTAGTATTTGTTCCAAAATCAGAGTAGAAAAGAAATAACATTTTTCGCAAAGCTGAATCTAAATTCTTAGTACAATATAGAAATAAAAAAAACCGGTTTTACCGGTTTTTTTATTTCTATATTAATGTGGTTGGTGAATCACAAAGTAACCACTTTCCCGGCTTCGGTCTTAAATGCAATTATGATTTTTCATTTTTATTGGTGCTGATAAGCTTAAGCAATAAATCAATCATTTGGTTTCTCATTTCGAACAACATTGGTGTTGCCCACTGAACCATAAGCGAAGGAATAAGTCGCACCGGATGTAAATCGTGCTTCAGTTGAAGACTGCGAATTTCGAGTTCTTTTTTACTGATACGCGATTTGTATCCAAGCTGCATTAATTCTGCCTGAATATCGTTGTACGATGTGATATAACTGTATTTTCTGTTCTTATTCTTCATGGTTGCCAGTGTTTGGATACATTAAATGCATGAACCGACGTATTGCCGGCTTTTCAAATATTGGTTTGCGTAGAAGCCAAATCATTAAAGCTACCAGCAGGTAAAAACCGCCAACAATCAACAGGCCGCTAATATACGATTGCAAAATTTCGCCAATGAATATTGCTGCTGCTGCCGAAAGGAAAAGCAGAATGATTAAGAAAATGAAAAACATAAATGTTTTCAGCATAAAGCCCGAATAGAAACGCGACAGCTCGCCGGCAATATGCAGCTTTGTAATATCTGTCTGTATTTTTGCGTATTCTTCGAGCTCTTTTCTCAGGGCGCTTAATTCACTATTGATTTTTTCCTGCATAATCAGATTTGTTATTTGCTTTTTGATGCCTGCTTTAGGCTTCCTCTGGAGCATTTTTGTATTGCTCTTTCATTCTTTCGAGACGTGCTTCAAGCTCTTTTATTTTCAGCTTAATTTCGTCTTTCATTTCTGCGCCTTTTTCTTTAAGCCTTTCACGCAATTTTTCAAGCTCTTTCTCCAACTCTTTAATTTTTTCTCCAATTTGTTTACGAGTTTCTTTACCCGACTGAGGAGCGTATAATATACCAAGTGCTGCTCCTGTAGCAGCTCCAACTATTAATCCTGTTAAAAAAAATCCTGTGTTTTTCATATTAATTATTTTTAAAATTATTTGTATGATGTTTTTTAAAATAGCATTTTTTAGGCAGAATGTCAAATTTATATTCGTTAAGTTGTGCGTAAATGATAAGTATCATGTTAAAGCAAGCAAAAGATTTGGTTTTTTAATTTAAGCAGTTTCTGTTTTTATATTATGGCTGATGAAAAATAATTGAGTTATATTCTGAACAGATTGATTAACTAATTGTTTGGAAACAATGAATTTTTAATCGGATAGCTATATAAATAGAAAATTCTTTGCGCTTACACTTATCATGCTGATGGTGTATCCGGTTGTGTTTTCCTTTTCACATGTAATTACCCATCATCTTGAAAATCATAGGCATCCGGCTGAATATTCGTGCTGTGCGATTAACCATTCTGCAAAAACTGGTATTACTGGTATTATCGGATTGAGTGTAGATGCTCCTGCTGAGTATTGTCCGATAGCCGAGTTTGAGTTTCCACTTGGCATTCCGGTAAATACAACTATTGTAATTACTGGAATATTCCAACTTTCATCTTTCCAATTTGCTTTTTTTGAACAACGGTGTAAAACTCGAAAACTATCAATTTTCGGAAGACCATCCATATGTTATCGACGAAACAGGAATCGACAGGGTAGAAGTCATAAAAGGGCCTGCCTCGTTGCTCTATGGTTCGGATGCTGTAGGTGGCCTGATAAATGTATTGCCCGAACATGCCGCTGCGGTTGGTGCTACTGAGGGTGATATAACGGTTGGCGGATATTCGGTGAGCAACACATGCACGAACAGCGTTTTGTCTTTCACAATGCAAGTGTTTCGGCCGGAGTCACGCTGGAATTGAATCACGACTTATTGTTACGAGCCAATGTTGCTACGGCTTTTCGTCCGCCAAATGTAGCAGAACTTACCCAAGACGGTATTCATGGCAACCGTTTCGAAAAAGGGGATACTTAATTAACATCGCAACGTAATTATGAGGCCGATTTGAGTTTACATTATCACACCAAGTCATTTTCAGCCGATATTGCCGGATTTTATAATCTAATTCCGGGTTATATCTATTTGTCGCCTACCGATTTGTATGAAGATGATTTGTTGTTGTACCGATACATGCAGCACGATGCACGTTTGTTTGGTGCCGAGGCTTCTGTTAAATATCAGCCTGTAAGTTGGATTGAAATGAACGGACAGCTTTCGATTATTAGAGGTGTGCTGAATGAAAATTCGTACCTGCCATTTGTTCCACACGATAAAATAAAGGCAGGTGTGAAGTTGATGCAGAGCGAAATTGGGTTTGTAAAACAATCGTATTTTTCAGTAAATGTAAACTATGCTTTTGGGCAAAATTGTCCCTCGCAATTCGAAACTGCAACTTCTGATTGGTTCGTAACCAGTTTGGCCATGGGAACAACGGTTGCACTGGCTGGAACTGATGCCGTAATCTCTTTTAATGTTACTAATTTATTTAATGAAAAGTATTTCGACCATCTTTCAACCATAAAGCAAGTAGGGTATTATAACCCGGGGAGAAGTGCAGCTCTTCGGCTTAAGTGGATGTTTTAAAGGCTGAAAAAATGCAGCAGGTTTCCCGGGGTTATATCTATGAATTAACCAAAACACATTTTACCGAACCAATATTGAAGTTTAATTTCATTAAAACAGGCAAGCGCTGTTGGTCGTTGGTAAGCCATACCACCATCGGGTCTATTTTGCTAAAAAATTTACCTTCAATGTTGAGTGGTTTTAGAACAATACACTCCCGTTTTCCGAAATTAGTTTTTATGATTTCGATGCCGTCATGTATCATATCAACGTAATACCATTCGCCAGTATCCCAAAATGGTAAACTAATTGTGTCGCCACGATTAATAGTGTCGAGTATGCCCGAAAAACGAAGATTGTAGAAAAGAGCCGAAACGTCGGAAACGCCCGGTTCAATGTGATGCCACCCGGTTTCTTTGCTCCATGCCGAATCGCGGTGGTGGTAATAATGCACTTCGTTGTTAAAACGATAGTTTTGCTCGCTGACGTTTTTGAACGATTTTATTGGGTAGTTGTTGCTTTTATCAATAATGCTTTCGAACGAATCGTTTACTTTATATAGCATGTGGGCAAACCCTGTGGTGTAGCCATGCAAGCGAGCATTTGTGGCATATATGTTTGAGACAAGTGTGTCGGAGGTCTGGAAAAAAACTTCGCCGCCTTTGATCATTCCAAATTTTATGTCAAATTTGAGATGCTCGTTAGTGTTCTGAGCGCATATGGTGCTGGAAATAAAAAAAATAAGAATGATGAATGCGACGCGCATAAGCTTTTTTTTATAAAACGGTGTGAATTAAATAAAAGTATTTGTAACTGCAAACAGGCCAAATATTATGCCACGATAAATTAATGCAAAACGTGTAATTAAGTAATGCAGATGGCCTAAAATGAAAAAAAAGCATCATTCCTGTATATTTTTTTTATTTTTGCACCGCTAAAAGAGTTTTAAAGTTATAATTCATTAAAAACATGGCAAATACATCAGATATCAAAAATGGATTGTGCATTGAATATAACGGGCATTTGTTTTCAATAGTACAATTTCAACATGTAAAGCCCGGTAAGGGAGCTGCATTTGTACGTACAAAACTCAAAAACCTTAAAACAGGAAAAGTGGTTGATAATACGTTTAATGCAGGAACAAAAATTAATCCTGTTCGTATCGAACGTCGTCCTTATCAGTATTTATACAAAGACGATATGGGGTTTAATTTTATGCATACCGAAACATTTGAACAGATTTCGTTGCAGGAAGATTTGGTTGACAATGCCGGGTTGTTAAAAGAAGGAAATGTGGTAGAAATCAATTTTCATGCTGAAAATGAAACTCCACTTACACTGGAAATGCCACCTTTTGTCGAACTGGAAGTTACCTATACCGAGCCGGGCGAAAAAGGAAATACGGCAACATCAACTGCTCTTAAACCAGCTACCTTAGAAACCGGAGCCGAAATAATGGTGCCTATTTTTATAAACACTGGCGATATTATTAAAGTTGATACACGGGATAATACCTATTCTGAAAGAGTGAAACGATAAAAATATATAAGATAGAGTTGTTTAATCAGGACGGCTCTATCTTTTTTTATATATTTGAATCTTGAATAAAATCTGAAAACCGGAAAAAAGATGGGATCAACCGATAACGGCATAAACAAGAAAGACCTGAACCGGGAAACAATTCTGGAAATTGCCCAGGATATTTTTAGTAAATACGGTTACAAAAAAACGACACTTGACGACATTGCCAATGCCGTTCGAAAAGGAAAAAGTTCTTTATATTACTATTTTAGTAGTAAGGAAGACCTTTTTCAGGCGGTAATTATTAAAGAAGTAGATATACTAAAACAATCGCTCGAAAAAGTAGTGTTTCGCTCACTCGATCCGGAAGAAAAATTGCGGGAATATATTCTTACCAAACTTACAACCTACCGTAGTCTTGCTAATTTGTATAATGCGCTCGAAAACGATGTTGCTGCTATTGGTTTCATCGAAGAAATTAAAGAGAAGAATGCCAAAGACGAAATTCGCATGATTAAGCGTATTTTGATTGAAGGTGTTCGTCGCGATAAATTCCAGATTGAAGATTTAAACCTTGCAGCTGTTGGTATAACTACAGCCATGAAGGGTCTTGAAATGCCACTCACTACAGGGAGCAAACACAATTTGAATCTTGAAGTGACTGTTGATAATTTTGTACGTATTTTGTGTTACGGAATTATGCGCCGCGATTAAACGGCGCATAATATTTTTTTACTTTTCTGATATTGAAATGGTTGTCAAAAGCCCTTATTCGTCAACCAGTGTGAAATCAATTTGTTTCTTCTCGAGATTTGTACGTGCTACTTCAACCTTAACATCAGAACCCAACTGGTAGCATTTATTACTATGCATACCCGTAATGCAATAATTTTTTTCGTCAAAATAGTAAAAGTCATCTGTAAGGTCGCGCATCGATACCAAACCTTCACATTTATTATCGTTGAGCTCTACAAAAATGCCCCAGTCGGTAACGCCTGAAATTACACCATCGAAAATTTTCCCGACTTTATCCTGCATAAATT
>JAQICD010000189.1 GCA_027858715.1 Prolixibacteraceae bacterium | reverse complement strand
ACCACAGCCACTTCAGAAAACGGAATTGATGATGAATACAAACAGGGCGAAATGCCCATTGGCAAACAATTTGCTTATCTTTACGATGTTGATGGTGATATTGACGCACGTTTATTGGCACACGAGTTAGGCCACGTTCAGTGAGACACCCTATTCATGAGTGTGCGAACTGAATAGGGATTGTCGAACTAATCCCGATGAGTTTACGATATCGGGAGGCGCTTTAAGCTCCGCCACACCTTTGGCAGTGAAGCCTCGCTAAGTTTAGACCAGGATAGCACCACCAACCTGATGGACTACAGCGAAAAAACCAATAACGACAGCCTGGTATATGCCCAGTGGGAAGCAATACATAACCCTGCGATTATCGGGAAGGTGTTTCAGAGTGACGAGGATGGGGCGATGGTTCGTGAGCCTGATTACATTGCAGCATCCCGTATAATAAGAACTTTTCGTTGTGCAATTAATAATTCCGAAAATACAGTTTATCAATTTATTGGTAGAAGATCGTTTAGTTTTAAAGTTAAAGACTTGATTGATGAATTTAGATGGGAAAATTATGGATATGAAAACATACAAAACCAGATATTTAGTGTTTGGTTGGGCGAAAATTCATCTCCCAATTTAAATGAATATTATTACGAGGATATTTATGATGTTTCTTCCAGAACGTTTTATTTAGGAACAAGTAACTCAGATAACCCAACCTTAACAATTTCCGGACAAGAATATACATTGACAATTTCCGGACAGGATAATTTCTCCAGATTTAAAAATGAAGAACTACAATTTCTTAAAGACCTTTTTGATGTTTCTATAAGCATATCTGAGCCCGATTATGAAAATTTAGTAGCCGACGATTTACGAAAATTTTCAGACTGTGAATTCAACAACTTGAGTCTGGATAAAAAGAAAGAATTATTAACAGAAATAGCAAGCAACACAAATATTAAGTCTTCATATCAGGTTTCGGCAATTCGTTTAGTTAAAACCTGCAAGCCTTCAGAAGAGCTTGAAATTTTAAACCATATAAATGGTTCAATTCTTTGTAGGTTATATGAAAAGGATAACTTATACCGTGATGACTTTGTAATACTTGTGTATCAATTATGGTCAAAACACTCAAATGAATTTGGAGAGATAAGCACACTTTCCCGGATTACTTCTCAATTTCCAAATGACTTTAATATTGAATACAATCAAACACCTGAAAACAAATATGAATGGGTATTAACACCCGATTACAGCAGGTTAGATAACTCATCAAGAAAGGTAATAATTGCTGAAACCGAACCTCTTGCGAAAATGCATGTAAAATTTGATGGTTCATTTATTTCCGGACTTGATGGGAACGTCATAGATGCGCCAGCGATTTTTGTAAGGTACTTAATGGATACCGATTTGGAAGCTACAGCCAAAAGAGCTTCAGTACATCAGTTAAATGCTGCACTTTTACTTGTGGGTGTTGGTGAAATAGGGATCGCGATACAAGGAATTGTAAGGAGTGGCAGCAGCGTGTATAGTATTTTGAGGCTGGCAAGCGGTATTCTAGATTTAGGCACAATTGCATTGGGCGATTTTTGTATAGATGAGAATAACAATTTTTGTAAAGCATGGCAAAAATATGAAATATTAATAAATGCAGGGGTTTTATCCATCAGTGCGGTTGGCGAACTTGCTTTGGTTCGTAAACAGTTGCTCGACAATTATCCTGCTACCCGCAAAACACTTTCCCAGTCTAAGAAAAATAGTCTTGATGAATTATTTGAAATTTCTACACTTACAGCACGTTATGACAATCTCTCCTTGGAGTTAAAAGATATAATCGATAATTTTGGCTTCGGTTCTTTGAAACTGGCCGACAATGGCAGCGATATTATTTTCCTTGCCGCTAATGGAACTGATGAGGTGGGGAGGATTATTGATGACTTGCTTCAAGTTAAATACACAGGATATGGGAGTGATGTTGTATGTGATGCTTCAAAAACTACAACTTGTATAGGAAGATGGCCAGGTGGGACAGAGATAATATGGGAATATGGTCTTGCAAAACAGGGCGCTAATCCTGCGGGGGTAAATGTTTTAGGTGATGTTGATCTTTCACTACCGCCTCCACAAGTATGGGCAGGCCAAAATAAAACTTGGTTAGATGCAGCTATTGCAAGAGATGATGTAATGCGAGCAGTGTCTGACCCCTTAAATATCGACAATGTATTTTATGATGCAACTAACATTCCTACGAATGTTTTTTCATCGCCTCAATCATTATCGAACTATCTTACAAGCTTGAGTGAAACAAGTGTTGAAGTAAGTCAGTTAGGATATTATGGTAGAGAAATTCGTCATTTATTTCAAAATAGTTACTCGTTTGATACAGCTTTAAAAGTGTTTAGTAAATGATACAGATGAACGGATATTATGTAACTGAAGGAAAGTTATTTAATGAAAGATTAGACGCAAATAATAAGTGGTATTCATTTATTGCGTATAAATTTTTGGAAGATGGATCTTTCTTAAAAGCGACTAAGTTTTCAAGAGATAAAAATACTGTGAATTTTAGTGACTCTGATTTCAAAAAAGAAAACTCAGGTTCATATGAATTTAAGAATAATCAATTAGTCTTTCATTTGAACAAAGGGAAACCTTGGGAGGAAAAAGAGTATTTAGAAAAATCAGGATACGGAGAGTTCAAAATGAAGAATGGACGAAAAATTAAATTTAAATCTTGGTAAAATCCCGCTACCGCGCCCCATGGCGCGAGTTTGTAACTCGTTGCCTTTTACAAAGCCGCAATATTTTTATTAAAGAAGTCTTTGATTTTTTTGTTGGTAAGCATTTTAACGAAACGCCCCTATCTTATTTTTCTTGTTCTGTTTTTTCTGCCCTGCTCATCGGGATATGTAGAAAGTTGGCAGCGGTTGGTGCGGATTTTCCTGC
>JAQICD010000042.1 GCA_027858715.1 Prolixibacteraceae bacterium | reverse complement strand
CGAAAAAAGTCCACGACACAGGGTCGGCCATAGTCATCCCCGGATTCTGTATGCCGGTAATTAGCTTTATCCACTCGTAAGGCTGAAGCATCAACAAAAGTGCAACAACAAATACCCAGTGGTTGCTTACACGTTCAAAGGGAATCATAAAAAAACCAATTAAGGCATAGATAAACAGAATATCGCCCTGGTAAAAAGCTGAATGGCAATAACAATTAAACCAATAATGAGTGAAACCGTAGTAATAGCAACGCCTACCCCCCAAAAGTCGGCAAAGGTTACTTTTATGTCGCTCCACCGGCGCTGTTCTTTTTGTTCTCTCGAATAATTCAGATAAGCAGGATATGACAACAATAATAGCAAGTTAAACAAGTAAGGAAACTTGTTGTTAAAACGCTTGCAACAAAAGCAATGAGGCACACTGGGAATGCCATTTTCGACATCGGCACAGGCTCCTACAGCAACAAACAGCTACACAGTAATCGGTTATAACTGCCGGATACGGTTTTTTGGATCTGGGTACTATTCTTGGTTTGCTTAACCTGCTGACTATTGGTACATTTTTAGGTGCTGTATGGGTCAACGAATCGTGGGGACGTTACTGGGGATGGGATCCAAAAGAAACCTGGGCGATAATTTCAATTTTTGTTTACACTGTTGTAACCCATGCCCGTATGATTCCCGGAATGCGTGGTCATTTTGTTTTTAACACGCTGGCATTGTGGGTCTTAATCGCCATAATCACGACCTGTTTTGGAGTGAATTACTATCTCAGCAGCCTACACTCATACGCAGGTGGCGACCCTGTATCGATACCATCGTTTGTGTATTACACCATAGCTGTATTGATTGCTTTAACGGTATGGGCAGCAGTAAAGAATGAGAAAGCTGCCCTAAATAAAAAGTAGAAATAATAAAAGGCAAACCGGAATACGATGAATTATCGTTACGATTCTTCATCACATTCCAACTTTGCCATGTTTTACGATTACTTAGTTAATGGGTATGAAAAAATAATCTGTAAAATAATATTTTAGCCTTCAGTATTTTCGTTCTCCTGTGTATCTGCATCATTGGCAGAAAAGTCAAAAGTTCGCACCCACACCTCATCAATATACGATGTTTTATAACTATTACATCCTGTTCTGTTGATGTAATAACCATTAAACCTTAGCGTATCCTGAATTATCGTATAATTATATAAATTAACTATATGAGCGAAATCTCCATTGGAATACCTGTGGTTAGTGACAAATGTAGTATCTGTGTTTACATAAAACGCTCCCGAATTGTAAACCTCACCTGCCATAGTATATGTGGTGAATAAACCATCTGTGGTAAATCTCAGAACACGACTTGTGGGAACTTCATTCATTTTGCCATAATCATATAATGCCACAAGTTTCCAGTCGCCAAAGAATGCTTTTTCACCTATCGGCTCACTACTTTTTTTATGCATTCCGGCCACAACAATAAACATTATGCCCAAAAATGCGACAACTGCTGCAAATGACATGCTTTTTTTATTAATGGTCTTAAGGTGACCAGCCACGTTATTTTTCCACGATTTATCGTGATTATCGGAAAATTGCTGAAAATCATGACCTAATGCATCAAATATTGCTTTAATAGTGTAGGTTCTGGGGGTAACATTACCCGATTCAATGCGTTGAAGTGTACGTACGCTGATGCTACAAGCCTCAACAAGCTCTTCCTGGGTCATGCCCTTTTCTCTTCTGAGCTCTGTAATTGTTTTTCCTAGAGTTGGTTGTTTCATAGTTGATTAATTTTTTATTCAAAGTTAAACATGAAATAACAAATACAATTATTTTGTAAAGACTTTCACACGTCATTCACCCGACATTTCCATACAACAGTTTGATTTTCTTTATATTAATAGGGTATGAAAAAATAATGACGATTTCTCCAATCATTCAACCATGCGATATTCAATGATTTTCTTTTTCGGGTCGAAAGGAGCTAATTGGTCGAGACCTAAGAATTTAATGGCAGCGTTTACAATTTCATCTTCGGAAATATCTGTCGGAAGATGCTGTTTTTCGAGGTAATATTTTCCGGCATCAAGTATGGCCTTCAGCGGAACCATGCCCACCAATTCGGAGCCGGTAACACGTACACCATTTGCTTCGGCGCGCCTACATGTAGCTTCATAAACATGGTGCATCGATGCAATACCAATATTAGTAAGGTTAAATGAAAGCTGTGCAATGCCATATTCTTCGATATACCAACCAATACCCTTAACCGTTTTAAGCATTCCTGGTTCATAAACTGGCTTACCGTATTTATCGGTAATAATTTCACCTGATGAAGTATTCCCCACGCGCTTAACACGACCTTTTTCGCGTATTTCGGAAGCAATAAAACCAGCAAGCTTTGCAGAGGTTGTGTTCAGATTTACATTATAGGCAATAAGAAAATTTCGTACACCTAAAGCAATTGCTCCCGTTTTGGCAACCGACTCATGATAATCTACCGGGCCAAAATCGGGCTTCCACTCCGGGTCTGTCATCTTTCGAGGCAATCCTTCGCATTCTCCCGATCGGCAATTGGCCAGATTTTGACGTTTCTGATTGGATGCTGCAAATTCGTAACAATAAACAGGAATATTCAACTCAGCTCCAATACGTTCGCCCAGCCTGTGCGCATATTCAACAAGTTCATCAATTGCAATACCCGAAACCGGAATCAGTGGCAACACATCGGTAGCGCCAAAACGCGGATGCTCACCTTTGTGCTTTCGCATGTCGATAAGTTGGGATGCCATTTTAACGGCTCTGAAAGCCGCTTCGCAAACAGCTGCAGGAGTACCGACAAAAGTAACAACAGTACGGTTGGCTGCCTTACCAGAATCGACATTCAGCAGTCTAACATTTTTTACCGATACAATCTCATCGGTAATCTGTTTGATAATATGCATATTGCTCCCCTCGCTAAAGTTGGGAACACATTCTATAAGTTGTTTCATTAATAACTATTGGTTGCCAGCAAAACCAAAGTGCAGGCATTTTCGTATTCAATGTCTTGTTTCGACAACAATTCCTGAAATTCGGGATTTTCGGTGCCGGGATTAAATATTACCCGACGGGGTTTCAGCGAAAGTATATAATCGTAATATTCGACCTGAAATTTTGAAGACAGGTATAAGGTCACGGTATGCAGATCATCAATTTTTATCTTATTGGTTTTTATTGGTCTATCAAAAAGCACATCCTCCCGGCGACCAATCATTTCGATGGGATGACCGCTTTCAAGTAATCTTTCTGCTGCTTTGTATGCATAACGCTCAGGCTTTGTACTTGCGCCTATGATCAGTGTTTTTTTCATATTGCAAATTTTTTTCACAAAGGTAACGAAATCACTATAATTAAAATACCTCAATGTATTTTTTTCATCTACCTGAAATACCCCAAACATAATCTGCCTAAAAAAAACATGCAAGCTCATCCCGACTTAACCGTAAATACCTCGTTTAGCCTTGTGGTGTATCGTGGCGATAATTTTTCCTGACGCATTTTCCATGTACGTCCGGGCGACTGACTGGCCAACCGTACCTTTTGTTGCCCCATCTCGTGATTCAGCTCATCAACGGCTTTCATCAGCATGCGATGCCGTGGGTTCGAATTTTGAAAAATATTGAGCTGAAGCTCGTGCTCCGGAACCAGATCCATCACAATAACCCCGGCTTTTTTATACTGATAGCCGTCTCTGAAGATTTGCTGCAACCCAACTGTGGCAAAATGTGCCAGTTCAATTCCCGAATTGGTGGCAAAAGGCAGCTTTAGTACAATATTTCGCGAATACTGTTGCAAGTCGCCCCGGAATCCGTTGGTATGTATAAAAACCATCATGGTGCTGCAACAACTATTCTGCTTTCGCAGTTTTTCGGCACAGGTTACTGCAAAAGTCACAACCCGCTCTTTTAACTCGTCGAACTGCGTGTACATTCGCTCAAACGAACGGGTGGTGGCGATGTTTTTCCGGGGCACTGTTTCTTCGAGAGGCAGGGTTGTTTTGCCTTCGAGTTCGTGCTTTAGGCGCAAACCAACCACCGAAAAATTCTTTCGAATCCAGCCATCGGGCTGCTTAACGAAGTCGTAAGCCGTATTGATTCCATAGGCTCTGAGCCGCTTCGAATGCCGTCGACCGATGCCCCACACATCCTCAATATCAAGCCATTGCAGAGCCTTAAGCCGTTTTTCATCGGTGTCGATTACATATACTCCCCCGGTGCGGTCGGGAAATTTTTTAGCAATGCGATTGGCCAGTTTCGACAAAGCTTTAGTAGGCGCAAAACCAACACTGGAGGGTATTCCGGTGTTTTGCAGCACTTTATTACGCATTGCCTTACCGTGCTGCTGCAAATTAAAGTTGTAACAATTATCAAAACGCAGAAAAGCTTCGTCGATGCTGTAAACCTCTGTCTCGGGCGACATTTCCGACAGAATCGACATTACCCGCGAACTCATATCTCCATAAAGTGCATAATTTGATGAAAACACAGCCACGCCATGCTTTCGGAACAGCTCTTTATACTTAAAAGCCGGAGTCCCCATGGGTATGCCCAGTGCTTTTGCTTCGTTGCTGCGGGCAATCACACACCCGTCGTTGTTCGACAGCACCACAACCGGCTTGTTGTTTAAAGCCGGCCTAAACAGGCGCTCGCACGAGGCATAAAAATTATTGCAATCGACCAGTGCAAACATCAGAACGATTTTATTACATGTTTCACAATGCCCCATATCTCAAAAGTGTTGTCGGCGCCCACTTTTACGGGCGGATACTGCTCGTTGGCCGCAATTAACCAGCAGCCGTCATCCACAATTTGTATTTGCTTCATTATAAACTCTCCATCGAGAAAGCAAACGGCAATCATTCCATCGCGCGGACGGATGCTTTTATCAATAACCAGCAGATCGCCATTATCGATACCTGCATTTTTCATCGAATCGCCCGCCACCCGGCCAAAAAACGTTGATGTCGGATTTTTTATCAGCTCCTTATTCAGGTCGATTGGCACATCAATAAAATCCTGTGCCGGCGAGGGGAAACCCGCACTAATCCCATCAAGAGCAAGAGGAAGACTCAGTGTTGTTTCAAGCACAATAGGTTTTATTATTATCATCTTAAAATATTTCTATTTTTATTAGTTTTTTGCACCCTACAAAGATACGAATTTGAATCCTAATGCTAATGTCTTTAGTTTTATTTCTTTGTGGAAAACCGTTCAACAAAGTCCCAATTATTGGTCAATAGTCATTGGTCATTGGTCAATAGTCATTAGTCATTGGTCATTAGTCATTGGTCATTAGTCATTGGTCATTAGTCATTGGTCATTGGTCATTCATTAAGTCATTAGTTCATAAGCTCCTGTAAACCCAAAACCCCATCATTCCATCATTCCAATTTTCCAATACTCCATTCTCTCAGTGCTCCTCGGTCTCAGTGCTCAACTCTCTTCCCAACAGAGTAAACTCCCGGTTTTCACTCTAATTTCAACCGACAGACAAACTCATGTTTTAAAACATAAAGTTAAAAAATCACTTCTACTTGCACACGTGTGCATAAGCACTTAATTTAGCATCCGTTTTGATTTAACAACCATTGTTTTTGCCATGAAACGCATAACCATAAAGGACATAGCAAAAGATCTGAACCTGCACCATTCTACGGTTTCGAGGGCGTTGCGCGACGAAAAGAGCATTCACCCCGACACCCGCAAAAAGGTGCTGGCCTATGCCCGGCAAAAAGGTTACCAGGTAAACCGCAGCGCCTTGCACCTGCGTGGCGGAAAAAACAATGTAATAGGCATAGTAGTGCCCAATATTCACCATAGCTTTTTTTCGAACTATGTAAGTCGGGTAACCAATTTGGCTTTTGAACACGGATTTGTTGTTTCGGTGTTTCAATCGAACGAATCGCTGGTTCAGGAAAAAGAAATAATAAAAGCGCTTATTCAACACAACGTTGCCGGAGTGATGGCATCGGTATCGATGGAAACCGACAATGCATCACATTTTTCGATACTAAAGCAATTCCGCATACCGCTGGTATTGTTCGACCGGGTTGATTTTTCGCTCGACGTTCCCAAGGTGGTGCTCAACAATAACGAAATACTGGATCGTGCTGTGAAATTTCTTGCTTCGCGTGGTTTTTCGCGAATAGCCTATCTGTCGGGGCCACCAGTTACCAACGTTTTTCGCGATCGCCAGCAAGGTTATGCTGAAGCTATTAATCGCGAAGGCCTCTCCTACCGTAATTGTCTTATTTCGGATAACTTTAGCGTTGAAAGCTCGCAACGAGCCATCGCCAAACTGTTTGAAAACGACTGTCCCGACGCACTGATCTGCGACTCACACATTTTTATGCTGGGCACAATGATAAAGCTAAAAGAACTAGGCATGAGAATATCCGAAGATTTTGGTCTGGCCGGTTTTGGTAGTTTTGCCGGTATGTCACTCATTACACCCGGACTACTGATTTTGCAGCAACCTGAAGCCGACATGGCCGAAGCGGCATTTAACCTGCTGGCAAATGCAATCGAAGACAAGCCTCAGCCTGAAAATAAAAACACAATTGTTTTCTCGGGATCGATAGTTGAAACGGAAGGCGATGGAAACATGCATAATATAAACCTATAAAAAACCATATCGAAATGTTAAAAGGAATATCACCACTTATCAGTCCCGAATTGCTTGCCGTACTGTCACGCATGGGTCATGGCGACGAAATTGTACTGGCCGATGCCCATTTCCCGGGCGAATCGTTTAATGGCAATGTTCTTCGTGCCGACGGACTGCGCATACCCGATTTACTGCAGGCCATTCTGCCTTTGTTCGAGCTCGATAGTTATGTGCCGCATCCGCTGGCAATGATGGCTGCCACCGAAGGCGACACGCTCGATCCCGAAGTTGAGAATAGTTACCTCAAAGCAATTCATGTAAGTAACCCCGATGTTGCGCCAATCGAACGAATAGATCGTTTTGCATTTTACGAGCGCACCAAATCGGCATTTGCCGTTGTAATGACCGGCGAAACAGCCAAATATGGCAATATAATCCTGAAAAAAGGCGTTACGGCATGAGGTTTACCCCGTGAAATGCGACGACAGGAGCATATTTACAGGGAGTTCAGATTACACAGATTGATGAGAGATTGATGGGAGATTGATGGGAGATTGATGGGAGATTGAAGGTATTTGTTTTTTTAAAGTTCACTATTTCAGTTTTCCTATGAGTTTTCTAAAGTCTAAAGTCTGAATTCTAAAAATCTATTAATAAAAGAAACAGTAACGAATAACACATTAACAAACACCCAGCAACGAATAACTAACAATTATAACCAATGAGTTCGAAACCAAAACTTGTAGAAAAAAAATACCTGGTGCCGTTTATCATCGTAACCAGCTTATTTGCATTGTGGGGCTTTGCCAACGACATTACCAACCCCATGGTAGCCGCATTCCGCACCATTATGGAAATATCGAATGCCAAAGCAGCAATGGTGCAGTTTGCTTTTTACGGCGGATATGCAACCATGGCCATACCCGCAGCGCTTTTTGTGCGTAAATTCAGCTACAAAAAAGCCATCATCCTGGGGCTAGCGTTATACGCCACAGGGGCTCTGCTGTTTTACCCGGCAGCACGCTTTGAATTTTTCGGATTTTTCCTGGCATCGCTGTATATTTTAACCTTCGGACTGGCTTTTCTTGAAACAACAGCCAACCCGTACATCCTATCAATGGGCGATGAAAAAACATCGACACAACGTTTAAACCTGGCTCAGTCTTTTAACCCGCTCGGGTCAATTTTGGGGATGTTCATAGCTTCAAATGTAATACTATCGTCACTCGATTCTGAAAAAAGAAATGTTGCAGGAGAGCTGATCTACGAATCGTTAAATGTTGCTGAGAAAGCGGCTGTTCGTACACA